>JBAXQG010000129.1:0-2752 GCA_037131855.1 bacterium | reverse complement strand
GCCGTCGCTCTGGGGGGGTCGCGCGCGAGCGGCGCTAGTGACGAATCTTCCGACATCGACTTGTATGTCTACACGCGCGCCGAGATCGCCCTCGAAACACGCCAGGATATCGTCGAGCGATCCGGCGGCGCCACGAAAACCAGCCTGGATATGAACTACTGGGGCTTATGCGATGAATGGATCCATGCTCCTACCGGCGCGGAGATTGATATCTCCTACTTCGATGCGTGCTGGATGGAAGATCGGCTGGATCGGGTCATCCACCAGCGTCAGGCTAACCTCGGCTATACCACTTGCTTTTGGTACACCGTCCGCCAGTCCATTGCCTTGAGAGATCCTCGTGGATGGTTTTCAGCAATCCAAAACCTTTGCCAAAGCGAATACCCGGAAGCGCTGCGGCAGAATATTATCGCCCTCAACTATCCGGTGTTACGAAGAAGCATTCCGTCTTACTCCAACCAACTCGACAAAGCGGTGGAACGCCACGATCTGGTCAGCATCAACCATCGCCTGGCGGCATTATTTGCGTCTTACTTCGACATCCTATTCGCCTTGAACCGGCAGTTGCATCCCGGCGAAAAACGTTTGGTCGAGCTGGCGGTCGCTCACTGCGCCAAGCTTCCAGCGCAGATGGAAACAGATATCACTGCCATCCTGCAAAGCACTCCTGGCGACCTGTCTGGCTTATCGGCAGCCATCACACGCTTGTTGGATCGTCTGGATCGATTGCTGGAGGACGAAGGGTTTGTTTAGGCGCTTCCGCGGGGCTTGCGCTCCGGCAGCATCGGCCCTGGAAGGAAGAAGCTGAGGAGAAAACCGATCAGGCCCAACACCCCGATCGCCGTCACCGCGTCGCGCAGCGACTTGTCCCGAGCCTGCGCGTTGATTTTCACCATTTCGTTTTCGATAGGTTGGGGCTCGTCCTTGGTCTTCAAATAAGCGGTCAGTTCAACATCGCTTACCGTCTGGGCGTCTTTTTCAGCCGCCTGCTCCAACGTGGGCTTGTCCGCCGCCGGCAAGACAGCGCTCTGGTTGATCCCGAAGGAAAGACCGGAGATCAGGGCTGCAATCAACACTGCGCCGGCCACCGCCGTGCCTAAGGCGCCGCCTAGGTTGGAGAAAGCGCGATTCAACCCGGAGATATCTCCTTGCTCGCTGATCGGCACCGAAGATTGAACCAGGTTCAGCAGTGGAGCCGTGGTTAGCCCCAGGCCAATCCCGACGATGATCAACCCTGGCATCACGCTTATGCTGGTGGAAGAAGAACTCATCGTCAGGCCGACGACCAGGATCCCGATGGAGGTGAACAGCAGGCCAGCCGACACCGCCAGCTTGGGGGTGAATCTGGCCATCACCTTGCTGACTTGTGTGGCGACTAGGATCAAAGCGATCGTCAGCGGCAAAAGAGTGAGACCCGCCTGGAAGGCGTTAAAACCCAGGCCGATTTGGAGGAAGAGCGGCACCACGAACAGCAAACCCGCTTGCATGAACATCTGCACGATGATAACCGGTAAGCCGATACTGGCCGCCCGCAATTTGAAGATGGCGAGGTCGATCAATGGTTGCTTTTTTGCCCGTACCCGCTGACGTTGCCAAAGCACGAACAAGACCAGGATCACCAGTCCGATCAGGACGAAAACGATCACCGGCGAAATCCCCCCTTGGGGGATCAACTGAGTGTTCCCGATGATGAATGCTTTGCGCGCCGTCAGCCAGCCATAGACGCTGGCCTGCAGGATCCCCATGACCACGAAGGCGAGTCCCAGGGCTGACAGAACGGCGCCAAGGAGGTCCAATCTGGGGCGTACGCCTTCCACCTTCGGAACCGCCAGTTTGCGCGAGAGCAGCACCACGATGATGACCACCAGAACCTCCATGGCGAAAGAAGCCCGCCAACTGACGAAGGTGGTCAGGAAACCGCAAATTAGAGGCCCAAGAGCCGCTCCGGCCGCCGCTGCCATGCCAATCACAGCATAGCCGCGAACCCGAGCCTTGCCCTCGGGGAAGAAGATGGCGATCATAGAGAAGATGGCCGGGATCATCAGGGCCGAGCCGATGCCCTCCAGCAATGACCAGCCGGTGATCATCAAACCCAGGTCGGGGCTTAAGGAGGTGATCAGGGCGCCGATGCCGTAGAGGATGACGCCCAAAGTGAAGGTCCGTTTCCACCCCCAGATGTCGCCCAACTTGCTGCCGATGATCATGAATGCTGCCATCACCAGGGAATAGGTGGTCAGAGCGGCTTGGACGCCGGTAACGGTGGTGTGCAGATCCTGCACGATACGGGAAACAGCCACGTTCATGGCTGTGGTATCGTAGGCGTTGATGATCTGAGCCAGCCCCAGCACGAGCAGGATAAATCCCGCCGACATGGCCTGCTTGCTAATGGGCGCTTCCTTCCGCACTGACGCTTGGTTGGTCTTCTCCATTCCTTTTCCCTTTCCCGGGTTTCCCCGCAAACACGGTCCGATCAGATGCCGCGATACCTTACCTACCTGCTGTCTATTGTACGCTCATGTGACTCCGCCTGGCGTCTATGTGGTAGGTAAACGAACAATCACGCCAAATCAAGTTCCAGCATCTTTACTCCTCGGCCAGCAACGAACCGAGTCCGGCGATCATGAAGACTTTTTTGACGACCGGGTTCACGCGCACCACCGAAAAACGGCCAGGACCGGCAGCCTTGGCCGTTTGCAGGCAGATCCGCAGGAAGACCGAGGCCACATACTCCACCTCGGCCAGGTCGAACTCC
>JBAXQG010000128.1:0-2798 GCA_037131855.1 bacterium | reverse complement strand
AGCACGCTGCCGCGGGCTATTATGCTGCCGCGGGCTATTATGCTGCCGCGGGCTATTATGCTGCCGCGAGCTAGACTGTTGGCAATAGGACAGGGGAGACGAAGGTTGAGATCACGTATGGAGGTTAGGCAATGATGATTGTAAGTTTCTGGCATTGGCTGGCAATCGTGTTGGTGGGGGGAGCGGTTGGGTTGATCACCGGGTTTCTGACCACGCGCCAGATTACCGGCGGCGGCTGGCTTTTCCCGGCAGTGGGGGTCGTAGGCGCTTTTTTGGCGGACTGGGGGCTATGCACGGTCTTGAAAATCTACATCGACCTGCCGGTCCTCTACAACCTGAGCCTGCTCTTTTGGCAGCTTCTCGGAGCCATCGTCCTCACCCAGGTCCTCAACCTGATGGGGAAAAGACCCTAAAGAGAGGCCTTTCCCTCCCTAGTACGACTTGGCGAAGTAGGCCCAGTGGGCCGCAGGCCGGCCGCAGCAAAGGCAAGCCGCTCCTTCGGCCGCATCTGTGGTCAGGCAGCGCACGGTGGCGGTGGTGTCGGCCTTGATCTTGTCCTCGCAAGCACTCTCTCCGCACCAAGGAGACAAAAGGAAGCCGCGCTGTTCCTCCATCACTTTTTGGAATTGGACATAGTCGCTGGTTCGTCTTGTGTTGGCGGTACGGAATTCCTTGGCCCGCTCGAAGAGGGAAGACTGGATCTCTTCCAGCAAGGCCGGTATGCGAGAGAGCAGCGCCTCCCAGCTCACTTTCTCCTTCTTGCGGTTGTCGCGGCGCACCAGGATGGCCGAGGAAGCGGCCAGGTCGCGCGGTCCCAATTCCAGCCGCAACGGCACCCCGCGCAATTCCCATTCGCTGAATTTCCAGCCGGGAGTGTACTCGTCGCGATCGTCCACCTTCACCCGAAGGCCGGCGCCTATCAGCATTTGGGCCAGCTCATGGGCTTTGCGAATCACTTCCTCCTGCTCGTTGCCGTAGAAGATCGGCACCACCACAACCTGGATGGGAGCCACGCGCGGGGGCAGGACCAGGCCGGCATCGTCGCCGTGAGCCATGATCAAGCCGCCGATCAAGCGGGTGGAGACGCCCCAGGAAGTGGACCAGGCGTATTTCTGTTCTCCATCGGAATCCAGATACTTGATCTCGAAGGCCTTGGCGAAGTTCTGCCCGAAGAAATGAGTGGTGCCGGCCTGCAATGCTTTGCCGTCCGGCATCAACGCCTCCAAGGCAAAGGTGGCCTGGGCGCCGGCGAACTTCTCCTGTTCCGATTTCCGTCCGACGTGGACGGGGATGGCCAGCTCGTTCTCGATCAAATCACGGTAGATCTCAGCGATGCGAAGGGTCTCCTCCATGGCATCCTCGCTGGTGCGGTGTACGGTGTGACCCTCCTGCCAGAGGAATTCGGTAGTGCGGAGGAAAAGGCGAGTCACTTTCTCCCAGCGCACGACATTGTTCCACAAGTTGATCAAAATGGGCAGATCGCGGTAGGAACGCACCCACTTGGCGTACATGTGCATGATGATCGCTTCGGAGGTCGGCCGTATGGCCAGCCTCTCCTCCAGTTCCTCTCCGCCGCCCTGGGTGACCCAAGCTACTTCCGGGGCGAACCCCTTGACGTGCTCGGCCTCCTTGGCCAGGAAGCTTTCCGGGATGAAGAGAGGGAAATAGGCGTTCTGGTGGCCGGTAGCCTTCAAACGACGGTCCAAAGCTCCTTGAATGAGCTCCCAGATGGCGTAGCCATAGGGACGGTAGACCATGCAGCCCTTGACGGGAGTATAGTCGGCCAGCTCAGCTCGCCGGACAATCTGCACATACCACTCCGAGAAATCCTCCGACTTCTTGGGAATAGCGGTGACGTATTCTTCTGCCATTGTTCTCTCCTCGTCCCTGGCGCTGGCCAGGATATGCCGCCTCACGCTTTCGCGGGGGCGGGCGCAAACTATGATGCTGTCAGGACTGCTTCACAGCGGAAAACAACATTCCACGGCTAAATGTGCCGCATCCGGCATTCGTTTTACCAGCTTGGCGGGCGAGGGTCAATCAAGACGGAACCTGCCGGCGATCCGGGGAAGCTAGTTTCCTCCCCTTCACCTTGCAGCTCCGTCACAGCCCTGCGCGGGCAGGCCCTTCACTACGTTCGAGGGCAGGCCCAGGGTCAGGCGTCGAACGAATGGCCGGGGCGATGGAGGACGCGGTTCAGCGCGGCAAGGGTGGCCTTGACGGTGGCTCCCTGCGCGTCGTCGCCAGTGCGAGCAACACCCACCAGCTTTTCCTCCAGGGAGCCGTCCAGCCACAGGATAGTGACCAAGACGAGGGGGGGATCCCCGGTCAACTGGCTGACGTTATCTGGACGAAAGCGCTCCTCCCCGGCGTACTGGTTGACAGCAGCCAAGGTGGCGGCGGAGATGGCTTGCAGAGATGAGGAAGGTTCGCTCTTGGCTGCGCTGCCGGTGTAGGAAAGGCCGGCAGGGTCGCTCAGGACAACTTCCCAGTGTGGCCCATCCAGGGCGGGCGCCAAGCGTAGAGCGTCAATCTTCAGTCGCCGCTCGCTGACCGGCACCTTCTCATCAGCCTCAGCTTGCTGCACGACACCGATCTTGCGGTGGTCGACCCGCTTGCTGAATTTGATCAAAAGTGTGGATTCAGCATCGCGCACGACTTGTTTGGGATTGCGCTCCTCGGTAGTCAGGATGTGAACCTCCTGAACTTCACCCATGATGTCGAGAATTACCCGGGCGCCGAGCACGGAGCGAATCCGTGCCAGTGCGTTCTCCATCTGCGTAGCTAAGTCGCTCAAA
>JBAXQG010000127.1:0-2809 GCA_037131855.1 bacterium | reverse complement strand
GGCTGGGCAAGCGCTTGCGGGCGGAGAAGCCAAGCTTTTCCCTTTGGCGTGATCCTGACGGTTGGGTAGCGGCCGCCTACAAGCTTCAGGAAACTGTTTTCAACCAGCCAATCGATCTTCTTGATGGTCTGGTCCTGAGAAAAATGGGACAGACGACCATAGCCTGGGTGTTTCTTGAACCCTTGCATATCTCTAGCGAGTGAGCCGTTGAGGATCTGGGCGATCTTCGTACGGCCGACTCTTCCGTCCAACAATCGGGCCAAGGAAAGTATCTCGCGAGTTGCTGGATCCAGTTGCGCAGTTGCCGATGCGCTCTGCCCGCAATTATCGCAACAACCGAACTGGTTCATCGGCTCTCCGTTGTCGCCGAAATGAGACAGCAGGATCTTCCGCCGGCAGCCGTTCGACTCGCCGTATCGCACCATCTCTTCCAATCGCTGCAATCGCTGCTGTCTCCTTCCCTCCGCTTGATCCGCCACTTGGTGAAGACGTTCCGGCGTCAAGGGCAGGAGGGTTTTGACCTCCAGGCGACCGAACTCCGGTTGGTTTATCTTCTGGAGACCGGCCGCTTCCAGCAACTCCATTGTCACGCGAGCCTTCACTGGTTGTAGTTCAGTTTCCAGCAGAAGGTCATCTGTGGTTGTGGTGGGATTTGCGCGAAAGTGGTCATACGCCAAGCGAATGTCATTGGGGGCGGGAGAGCCAAACTCGATGAGGTATTCCTGAAGAGAGCGATCCTCTGGAGCATAGAGAAGAATCGCCCGGGCTTTTTGGCCATCTCTGCCGGCTCGGCCCGCTTCCTGGTAATACGCTTCCAGGCTGGAAGGGAGGTTGTAGTGAAGGACGAAGCGCAGATCAGGGCGATCGATCCCCATTCCAAAGGCGTTAGTCGCTACCACCCACGGAAGCTGCCCCAAGAGGAAGGCGTCTTGGATCTGGGTGCGCGAGGCGGAATCGAGGCCGGCATGATAGTAGGGAACCGTCTGTCCAAGGCTGTCGCTGGTCCATTTGGCCAACTTTTGGGCTGTTTTGCGGGTTCCTGCGTAGATGATGCCAGGCCCAGGATTCCCTGCAAACAATGATTGCAGGAAGGTCTGTTTCGCTGGTTCGGTTGCTGAGTAGACCACCTCGAAGATCAGATTGGAACGGTTGAATCCGGTAATGATGCGCTTGGCCTCTTTCATCGCCAACTTCCGAATCACATCGTCTTGCACTTTCGGCGTGGCAGTTGCGGTCATCGCCAGCGCGGTCGGCATCCGGCAGAGTTCCCGAGCCTCGATCACATGCAGGTAGTCGGGGCGAAAGTCGTGCCCCCAGTGCGAGATGCAGTGGGCTTCATCGACAACCAGAAGGGAGATGGGCAGGTTTTGCAGGGAACGGCCGAACGATTGGCTGCGCAGGCGCTCCGGCGAGACCAGCAATACCTTGTATTTTCCTTGCTCTAGCCCTGCCAGCCTGCTGCTCTGCTCGTACGGATCCAAGCTGGAATTGATGAAAGTGGCCGGGATCGACCGCTGCTGCATCGAGTCCGCTTGGTCTTTCATCAAGGAGATGAGGGGCGAGATGACCAAGGTCAGGCCCGGCAGACAGAGCGCAGCGACCTGATAAATGAGCGACTTCCCCGCTCCGGTGGGCATTACAACGAGCGTGTCCCGGCCTGCAAGAATCTGCTGGATCGATTCCTCCTGCCCCGGCCGAAAATCCGCAAAACCGAAAACCTGCTGCAGCACGCCCCTTGGTTCCATGGTCCGCACCAGTATAATGGGAATCCTCAGTCAATGCGAAGAGGAGAACCAGGAGGAGTGAGGCTAGAAAGTGACGATCGCCTTGGCAAACATGTCGCTGGGACAGATAATCTTCAGGAAAGGCAAAATTTGTTCGTCTGAGTGTAACCAAACAAACCAGACAAAGGGGGAAGAGATGCTTATTGTCGTAAATCATCTCACTCGCATGGAGAAGGGGTACATCTGCACTGCCGGCATCGATGAAATGAGCGGCCGCCATGTGCGGCCCATTCTTGGCGGTGGAATTCGATTAGGAATCAATCTACTAGCCGAGCATGGTGGAATCTTCCGAATAGGGGAGCGAATCGAGTTGGGGAAAACGCTGCCGAAGCCGCATCCCCCGGAAGTGGAGGACCACGTCTTCAATGCGAATCGCGCAGTGGCGATAGGTAGGTTAGAGGCGGATGACTTCTGGAAGCTCTTGTCCAAGCTGGCTCGTTCTACCTTGGTCGAGATCTTCGGACCGGACCTGCAACGGATTGGCTTCAGTTCCGCTGGCACGAGCGTCGGCAAAGGCATCGCCTCGTTGGGATGCTGGACTCCCTCCGTGCGACCTGTACTCCACTTGCAAACCCGCCCGGAGCATGGCGAGGAGATACATCTCCGCATTCACGATGGCGCATGGGAACTGGACCCGCGCGTGACAGACATCCGACTCTATGAAGGCGATCACTGCACGCCGGATGCGCACCGGGTCGAGGAAATGGCTGAGCGTCTGGAAAAAGCTGAAGGGATCATCCTGTGCCTTGGGCTTACCCGTGCCTGGAGCCCCCCGGACTCAAATCAGAAGCGAATGCATTGGCTTCAGGTGACCAACATTCATCTTCGGGACATTCTCTAATTCCATTACGTTTTCAAGATGGCACGAATCCACAGCAAGTTAGTCAGTTGCCGGGTTGCCGGCTTATTTGCCGCCGCTCTGCCAAGCCAGGGAAAATGGGACAGATTTAAATCTGTCCCATTTTCCCTGGCAACTGTCCTTGTTGGGGCGACCTGCGAATAAATAAATCTGTCCCCTTTTATCT
>JBAXQG010000126.1:0-2827 GCA_037131855.1 bacterium | reverse complement strand
TCCCCTTCCTGACCAACAATACCCGCTTCCTGATCCTGCCCTGGGTCACCGTGCCTCAGTAGACATGCTGCCGCAGGCTGTCTAGCCACATCCTCTCCTCTATTGTTCGCCGCATTCGATCCGACTGGCAGGCCAAGTATGGGCATCCGCTCTATGCCCTGGAGACCTTCGTCGACTGCGACCGTTTCCAGGGAACCTGCTACCGGGCAGCCAACTGGCGGCCGCTGGGGATGACCCAGGGACGCACCCGCAACGATCGGCAGCGGTGCATCCGGGTCTCGGCCAAGGAGGTCTACTTCTATCCTTTGATCAAGAACTTCCGCCGGGGGTTGTGCGGATGATTGGCTACCAACAGGCCTTGGCGGTCTGCCGATCCGATCCCGAAGCGGCGGCGCGACTGCTCTGCGAGTTCTCACGCCAACTGGACCAGTTGAAGGAGGAGGTCGCCGCCCTGAAAGCCGAGAACGTCGCCCTGCGCCGCGAATGCCAATCCCTCTGCAAGAAGATCCGGGCGCTGGAGGAAAAGGTCGCCCTGAACTCCCACAACAGCAGCAAGCCGCCCTCCAGCGACGGCTACCAGAAACCTGCCCCCAAGAGTCTGCGCAAGAAGAGCGATCGTCCCTCGGGCGGTCAGCCCGGTCATCCGGGGAAGACCCTGGCCATGGTGGAGGCGCCGGATCTCATCGAGATGCACCGGGTCCAGTGCTGCGCCTGTTGCGGCCGTTCGCTTGAGGATCGGCCGCCCGAGAGCATCGAGAGACGACAGGTCTTCGCTCTTCCCCCCATCAGGCTGACGATCACCGAGCACCAAGCCGAGAGCAAGCGCTGTTCTTGCGGTCACCTCAACCAGGCGGCCTTCCCTGAAGGAGTCAACGCCCCGGTCCAATACGGTCCCGATCTGGAAGCCTTGGCCGTCTACCTGAACAACTATCAGATGCTGCCTTATGAGCGCACCTGCGAGCTGCTTGCTGACCTCTTCGGCTGCCCGATCAGCCAAGGCACGCTGGCCAATATCATCCTTCAATGCCAAGATCTGTTGAAGGCGCCTGTCCAACGGATCAAGGAGCGGATCGGACAAGCCCCAGTGGCCCATTTCGACGAGACCGGCTCACGGGTAGAGGGCAAGTGCCAGTGGCTTCATACCGCCTGCACCGAGACCGCCACCTACTACGCCATCCAGCCCAAGCGCGGCGGGGAGGCCCTTGATGCCATCGGCATCCTGCCCGGCTTCAGGGGCCGGGCTATTCATGACTTTTGGAGACCCTACCTCAAGTACGGCTGCGCCCATGGACTGTGCAATGCCCATCACTTGCGCGAGCTGACCTTCCTTCACGATCAATGCCAAGAGGGCTGGGCCGAGGAGATGATTGACTGCCTGCTGGAGATCAAAGATGCGGTCGATCGGGCCAAGCCAACCGCCGACTGTCTCCCGGAGAGAGACCTGAGGGCATTCGAAGCCCGTTACCAGCACATCCTGGGTCAGGGCTATGCCGCCAATCCCTTGCCAAGAGAGCCGGCTGGCGCTGAAAAGAAACGCGGGCGGCGGAAAAAGACCAAGCCCAGGAATCTGCTGGAACGGCTCGATCACCACCGAGAGAAAGTTCTGGCCTTCATGTACGACTTCCTCGTCCCCTTCGACAACAATCTGGCTGAACGGGCCATCCGCATGATGAAAGTGCAGCAGAAGATCTCCGGGCTGTTCCGCAGTAAAGAAGGAGCAGATGCCTTCTGCCTTATTCGCAGCTACATCGCTACGGCCCGCAAGAATGCCATCGGCATCATGGAGGCTCTTGCCGGCGCTTTCAGCGGGACGCCTTTCGTCCCAAGCTTGACCTAAGAAACCAGCCTGCGGCAGCACGTTCAGTCATACCTGGCTGGTTCTTCCCCTCCAACCCCCCATGGACAGGTGCTATTGTATCCACCAAACGATTTCCTTGAGAGAATCCTGCGTACTCTGGTAATCTTGCTGGAGAACTACCTGAGTAGTTACGTTGTATATAACTGGGATGGCCTGAGATTGCGATTGTATTCCCAGTACCTTACAAGCAGACCGCCACCGGTGGGCGTGTAAAGTCCGAATATATTCTCCCTCTTCTCATCTTGTAACAGGTTGACATTTCCACCGCTGCTACCGCAGCCGATGACCGTCAGAGTAGGCCCGATTTCTCCCCAATTTACATCTCTATTGCCCTGTGGTGCCCGCGCAATAGAGCCCAAGACAGGAATGTGTTGATGCCCATGAAGGCAGAACTTGATTCCAACATTGGTCAACTGTGAAATGAACGTGAGCTTCGTTCAAGAGTTAAAAAGCTATTTTGAGCCTTTTTGGCAAAATAAATAGGAGAAATAAACCCTATCCTTCGATGCCTTGTCGATCATGCCCCGATGCCGGTGGTCTGCTCGCAGAACTTGGTTTCGGCAGCACAAGGCTCTCAGGTTTTGTCCCTGGTTGTTGGCTAGCTTCCCCGATCGATAGATGAACGATCGTGCATTCGTCCATGCTTACCGGTTCACCGCATTGCTTCACCCTTCTAAATACTCAATACACGATTCGGCAACCACACCGGAGACCAACGGAAGGCAGAGTTCCGCAACCCGAAAACAAAGGCGGAAGCTACGGGGGTACGTAAAGAGCTTCCGCCTGCTTAAAGGGGAGGTGCTGCAGGAATATTATAGTACGAATGCTCGGTGACTAAGAAATTTATATTATGTCCCAAATGATTAGGGCGCAGATTTTGCGCAAGGGCACTGCCACATTCAGGTCCAAGCGGAGCGTCCGGTTTCTCTTCCGTGGCAGCATCGATCTGCCGGGTAGCGGTTTCCCTCG
>JBAXQG010000125.1:0-2863 GCA_037131855.1 bacterium | reverse complement strand
CCTGCGGGTGGAGCGCGTCGGCGACCCCGAGGTCTGGCCCCCCCGCTCCGTTGTGTCCATTCCCTTCCCGGCCGGTTGCTTTGGCTTGGGGTTAGGAGCGCTGGGCGGTGAAGAAAAGGCCCTCACCCGGGTGGGAGAGTGCCTGGCCGCGGGAGGTGTAGCCATCTCCCTCCCATCCGGCGACCCGACTCGGCCTGATTACTCGATCGCCCAGGGCGCCTTAGTGCCCGAGCTGGCCCTGGCCTACGGCTTGCGCTGCCAGGGGAACTTCACCCATTGGGTCTCCTTTGAGGCGGCTGAAAAGGGAGGGTCGGTAGCCCATGCACAGTTGGTCGAGCTGGCCCTGGAGCTGTCCGGCGTTTCCTGTGCGGGGATGATTGTGGCAGGCGAGATCGCCGGCCTGGTGGGAGCCGCCCTGCTGGCGCAAACGAGCGGGGATCGTTCTTCCCTCTTCTCCTTCCCTGCCGTGCGGGAACAGTTGCGCTTCACCTCCGAACCGGCTCATGCCGGACGGGTGGGGCTGGCCGTCGGGGTGGCAGCGCGCCGAGGGGGAGAGATCGCCTCCTTCCTGCGGCCTCTTCAGGAGGGCTCCCCGATGATGGCCCATTTCCACTGCGCCGTCTTCCCCTACCGGGCTTTGTCCAGTCAGGAAAGCTGTCTCGAGACGGTGGTGGCGGAGCTGCTGGGGGGCGGGCGAGTAGAAGATCTGCTGCATCTGGTGGAGGATGCCCGTCCGTTAGTGGGGGCCGGCGGCTCACGCTGGCTGCGGGGCAGCTTGTGGTTGGCGTCGCTAGCGGAGGAGGTTCCATGACCCTGCTGGTCGGCTCGCTAACCATCGGCTTCATCCTCTCCTTCCTGGCCTATGGCGTCTTCATCAGTTTTCAGCTCTTCCGCTTCCCCGATCTCACCGTTGAGGGTTCCTTCACCTTGGGGGGGTCAGTCTTCGCCGTTCTCCTGCTGGCTGGAATGCCTGCGCTCCTCGCCACCCTCTGCGCTTTCCTGGCGGGGTGCCTGGCGGGGACGGTCACCGGACTCCTGCGAACGCGCCTGAAGATCGACCCCCTGCTGTCCGGGATTCTCACCATGACCGCTCTTTATTCTGTAAACCTGCTGGTGATGGGCAGGAGCAACCTCCCCCTGTTGGACCAGCCCACACTTTTCGCCTGGGCCGAGTCGCTGGGTGGAAGCGGCACGGTGCAACTGCTGGGATGGGCGATAAGCGGACCAGAGCTGGCCGCGCTGATCTTCGCCTGCCTCCTGGCGCTGGCCTTCGCCATCCTCTTCTTCCTCTTCAACCGCACCCGGCTGGGAACCTCGATGCGAGGCGCCGGCAGTAACCCCCAGATGATGCGCTCACAAGGAGTCAACAGCGACGCCATGCTGGTCCTTGGACTGGCTCTGGCTAACGGTCTGGTGGCGCTCTCGGGGTGCTTGCTGGCTCAATACCAGGGTTTCGCCGACATCCAGATGGGGATCGGGATGCTGGTCCTGGGGATCGCCAGCACCGTCATCGGCGGCGCTTTGGTCGGAAGCGGCAGCCTGGGTCTCTCCCTGGCCGGGGTCATCATCGGCTCTCTCCTCTTCCGCATGTTGGTTTCCATCGCCCTTCGCTGGGGGCTGGATCCCAACTACTTGAAACTGATCACCGCCCTCTTCCTGCTGGCCGTGCTGGTGCTTCCCCGGTTCTTCCAAGGGCGTCGCAAACCTTCCCGGGAGAAACCCCATGCTTGAGTTGCGGGGGGCGGCGAAGACCTTCCAGGCGGGGGGGGCGAACGAGGTGCGGGCCTTAGCGGGGATCGACCTGACTGTCCCCCAGGGCCAATTCGTGACCATCATCGGTGGGAACGGCTCCGGCAAGTCCACCTTGCTGACGGCTATCGCCGGCAGCTTCCTGCTGGACGCCGGCTCGATCCGCCTGGATGGGCAAGACCTGACCCGCTTGGCTGAACACCACAGAGCGCGCTGGATCGGGCGGGTTTTCCAGGATCCCACGTTGGGGACAGCGGCGGATCTGTCGATCGCCGAGAATCTGGCCCTGGCAGCGCAGAAGGGGAGGGGGGGACACCTCCGCTGGGCGCTGGACCACGCTCTCCTGGAACAGTTGCGGGGACGGCTGAAGGAGCTGGGGATGGGTTTGGAGGATCGCCTCTGGACGCCGATCGGGAACCTCTCCGGAGGCCAACGCCAGGCCCTCTCCTTGCTGATGGCCACCTGGCACGAGCCTCGGCTGCTTCTCCTGGACGAGCACACCGCTGCTCTCGATCCCAAGACGGCCAACATGATTCTACGGTTGTCCGAAGAGATTATCCGGCGCGGCAACCTCACCACCCTGATGGTCACCCACTCCATGCAACAGGCCGTCAACCTGGGCGATCGCCTGCTGATGCTCAGCGGGGGTCGCATCCTTCACGATTTCCCTCCCAGTGAAAAACGCTGGCTGCGGCCAGCCGACCTACAGGAACTGTTCGAGGAAGTGCGACGCAAGGAGCAGTTGGACCCCAGCGCGGCCGAGCTGCTCTCCGCCACCTACATTTAATTGGGGACAGCCACTGATTAATTAGTTCTTTCTTTTTTCAAGTAGGCATCTTACCAGCCTACGGCAGCATGTCTAGACCAGCTTCTCCTGGGACCGCTGCACCCAGTGCCACGCTCCAGGGTTAGAGTGGTTCTCGTAGGGGCGGGTTTGAAACCCGCCCAGACGCGGGCTGTCTCAGCAAAGAACCTTAATTGGGGACAGCCACTGATTTATCAATCCCCACATCGGCGCCTTCAGCAAAACAGAACGAGAAAACCGCTTCCAACGCCGGTCACATAACCTCCATCACTGTTTTCAGCAGTTCTGCCATCATTTCCTCTTCCTTGG
>JBAXQG010000124.1:0-2865 GCA_037131855.1 bacterium | reverse complement strand
CAGTACCTTGATGCCCTTCTACGGGAGGTTAAGCTGGTCCAGCCCTTGCTGGATTCGCGGGAAGTCGCAACCGTCTATTTCGGCGGAGGCACCCCCAGCCTGCTTCCCGTTGAGATTTTAGCCGAGCTCCTCCACCGCATTCTGCCCGACCCCGACGACGGGGTGGAGGCGACCCTGGAGGCCAACCCCGGCGCCGTCTCTTTGAACTCGCTCTCCTCGTTGCGAAGGAGCGGCTTCAACCGGCTCTCCTTGGGCGTGCAGTCCTTGCGATCCGACGAACTGAAAATGCTCGGCCGCATCCATAGCGCCGCGCAAGCCAAAGAATCGGTTCGTCAGGCGCGACAAGCCGGTTTCTCCAACCTCTCCATGGACTTCCTCTTCGGCCTGCCTGGGCAAAGCCGCGGCGACCTGATCCTGACCTTGATGGAAGCACTTTCTTTGGAGCCCTCGCACCTCTCTCTCTATGCCCTTTCCTTGGAGAAAAGGACTCCCCTGGCCCGTGAGATAGCCAGTGGCCGTCTTTCCCTCCCCGACGATGATGAGGTAGCCGACGCCTATCAGGCTGCCGTAGAACTCCTTGACGGGGACGGCTTCGAACAGTACGAGATCTCCAACTTTGCCAAGGGCCAGTCTCCCTCGCCCTTCCGCTCGCGTCACAATCAAGTCTACTGGCATTACGGCGAGTACTTGGGCTTAGGCCTGGGAGCAGTCTCCTTCATAGAGGGCTTCCGCCGGCGCAACGCCAACTCGCTGGAGGAGTACGCAGCAGTTATGGGGACAGATTTCAAATCTGTCCCCATAACTGCTGCGCCTGCTGCCTCCCAGACGGGAAAAAGAGGGATGGCAGCCTTGCGGGAGGAAGCGATCCTTCATCTGCGAACCAGCGATGGCTTTGCTGAGGCTGACCTGGCTGCCCGTTACCCGAAAGCTTTCCCCCATTTTCGTGAGCGCTTGGAAAAGCTCTATCAGGACGGACTAATCTGGCAGGAAGGCGGGCGCTGGCGTCTCCCCCCAACCCTATATTTCGTCTCCAACCAAATCTTCCTGCGCTTACTCTAGCAGCACGCAAGAGGGTCACATCTTCATATGACAATATTTTGAAAAATATTGTCATATGAAGATGTGACCCTGGCAAGTCTACTCAGCTGCGAGAGCGGATCACCGCCAGACGCATATCCTCCAAGAGAGGCAGGGGCAAGCGCTGAACGGTAACCTCCCAGTGAGGATCTCCCAAGAAGAGGTCAATATACTGCGGGTTGTAGTACACAATAGTGGTCGTCCGCTCCCCTCTCACCTGCATCAGGCGCCTCTTGAAGTCGGCCACCACTTCTCGCTCAAAAGGGTTGTACAGGTAGAAATAGGTTCCTTCTTTGGGAAGGTACTGGCGAATGTCCAGGGTCCGAATCTCCACGTTGGGGTAGGAGGACAGGCGCCTGCGCGTTCCTGCGGCGATGCGTTCGTTCACTTCGATCCCAATCATCTTGTTCTGGCAACCGTGCTTCACCGCCCACAAGAGGACGCGTCCCTTGCCGCATCCGACATCCACGAGGATGTCGCCCTTTCCCAGGGGGACGGTTCGAAAGATGTGCGCCAGCACAGAGTAATAGGTGCTCTCAGTGGCGAAAGCGCCAGGGGCTTTGGGTGAAGGGCGCACTGAGCCGCCAAGAAAGGCGCCGCAATACTTCAGATCAAGCAGACCGTCCGAGAAAAAATGGCCTATCACCCGTACCACTCTTTTCAGGGCCAAGCCCATCCCCTCATTCTGTTGGGCTCCCCGGCCCCTGCTGCGCATTGTCATCGATGTCGATTCCTCTTGGGTTGATTTTCCCTATTCTAGGGCAATCACCTTCTCGGGGGAAAGCCTGCGATACCAATCACCTGCTGCGATAATCTCCTGGAGATGCGATAAAAAGCCATGAAGATAAAAGCAATGATGGCAACAGATGTAACGAACCTGCCGCAAGGATTGCCTGGGAGTCGCCTCCCTCCTAGTCGCCTTACAATCAGTGCCGTTGTCAGAGCTGCTGCCGCAGGCTGTCTACCGCTATTTTTTTCCCTCCCAGTAGAGTTTCGCCTCTTCTTCCAATTCCTCCAAGCGCGTGTAGTAGTCGGCGAACTCATTGAGGTGAGCCAGGGCGATCTTGCCCGTCGTAACCGGGTCGTCGCCGGTCACGTTGGTGTGAGTATCCACGGTGCCGTGCTCAAGCTCCACGTCCATCCCCATGCGGAACTGCTCCAGGTCGAAACGAGCCCACTCGATGCCCAAGGTTTCACCCACAACTCTGGCTTCTTCCGCTGAAAAATGTTTCTTCATTGTTTGCGTCCTCCTGAAATGATCCGGATTCGCTTATTATACCAAGCTCAGGGGGAGTAAATCGCGCAGGCCACTCCTCCCGAATCAGAGATGGGGACAGATTTGAAATCTGTCCCCATCTCTGCGCTCCGCCCCCATAGCTGCTCGCGTGTCGGCCGGTGGTCAAAAAGGCGTCTCCCAACCCAAGTAACAGTGCAGTCCGGCGTTGGTGAAAATCCGTTGTAAACCCACCAAAGCCTCGTGCTGCAAGGACGGCGTGTCAGCGAAAGAGTAGGCCTCCCCCAGTTGCCGCCACTTGCCCTCGCCCAGCCGGTGGAATGGCAGCAGGTTAATCTCCATTAGCCCAAGATCGCACATCAGACGGGCTGTTTCCCGGGCATTTTCCTCGCCATCGTTGACACCCGGGATCACCGGCAGCCTCAATACCAGCCGTCCCTGCCAATCCGATCGGGCAACATGCTCCAGATTGGCCAAGATGGGGGCATTGAAGACGCCGGTCCAACGCTGGTGAGCGATGGAGTCGATCAGTTTGAGGTCGAGGAAGAGCCAAT
>JBAXQG010000123.1:0-2883 GCA_037131855.1 bacterium | reverse complement strand
TTATTCGAGCGTGTGGTAGGCTTAGGTCATGCGACCGGATGCACCTGGGGACAGCCGACCTCCTTCCCTTATCCGCCCCTTGGCTTACTGGGCTGGATTCTCCGTTTTAGGGCTTGGGATGGCGCTTTTGGGCCCCGCTTTGCCCAGCTTGGCGAAGATCACCGGAAGCACCCTGGGCCAAGCCAGCGTCCTATTTCTCGCTCGTTCAATGGGCGACTTGCTTGGGTCTGCCTTCGGAGGCCGCCTTTTCGACATTCTCCCCGGCCACCGCTTGCTGGGTCTTTCCCTTATCCTCCTGGCCGTCGGCACGGCTTTCACTCCGTTGATTCCGCTGCTGTGGCTCTTGGCTCTTCTTTTCGTCCTCTTGGGGGTGCTGGAGAGCATGGTCATGGTGGGGGTCAACGCGCTGATCTTATGGCTTTACCAGAGCAGAGCAGCTCCCTACTTGAACACCCTCCATTTTGCTTATGGAGTAGGGGCGCTGGTATCTCCGGTTCTCCTTGCATTCTTTCTGGGAAAAGGCCAGGGCATCAGTCCACCCTATTGGCTGGCAGCCGCCCTGATCGCGGTCATGGGTTGTTTGCTCACCGTGCTGCCCGCATCCCCCGGGTTGAATGCTGGCGGTCAAACCGGAGCCGCCCGGCCTGTCATCTCCCGAGCGATGGCGCTTTTCATCCTCTTCTTCTTTCTCTACGTCGGCGGGGAAGTCGGTTTCTCCAGTTGGGTGTTCACCTATGCCACTGCGCAAGGGGTGCTCCCCGAGGCCATGGCTGCGCTGCTCACTTCCGCCTTTTGGGCATCTTTGACAGCCGGACGATTGCTGGCCTTGCCCCTTTCTCTGCACCTTCGGCCTGGGGCGATCCTGGGTGGAGGCTTGCTGGGAGGACTATTTTCACTGGTTGTCATTCTGGCCTGGCCGTGGTCATCGACTGCCCTTTGGCTGGGAACCATTGGTTTCGGGCTGTTCCTGGCCCCGGTCTACCCGGCCGCTTTCATACTGGCTCAACGGCGAATCACCATTACCGGGCAAGTGGCCGGATGGTTTACAGCCGGCGGGAGCGTCGGTATTATGATCCTCCCCTGGCTGATCGGACAGCTCATCGCTCCTTTTGGCCCCATTTCAGTGATCATCGCGGTGACGATCGACTTGGTCCTGACCATCCTTCTCTTCTTGCTGGTTCTGAACCGGCCGGCTAGCCCGGCGCCTGTTCTCAGGCCAATCGCCTAGAAAGCCTCCTTGACCGGAAGAAAAAGTTAAGAGACTTTCTCGATGGTCAGGCTGAAAGAAGGAGTGTACTTGGCCACCGCTGCGGTCAGCTCTTCCATGGGAAGCCGCTCGGGAATGGCCAGGCGAAGCCGCCATTGGGCCGGCTGCCCCTCGGAAGCTTCCAGAGCGGTGCCTTCCAAGCGGATGTTTTTTTCCTTGAAGTAGTTGAAGAGAGGCTCGAGGCCGCCACTGGGTTCCCGCACCACCAACAAGGCGAAGTAGGTGGCCAGGTGCATCCGCATTTCCAGTGGGTGGAGCAAGACCAGCGTCACCATGGCCAGCGCCAGGGTGAAAAGAGCGGGCAGGTAGAGGCCGGCGCCGCTGGCCAGACCGATGGCTGCGGTGACCCAAATGGTGGCGGCTGTAGTGATCCCGCGAACGGTCAGCCCCTCTCGAAAGATCGCCCCGGCGCCGAGGAAACCGATCCCCGTCACTACCCCGGCAGCGATGCGGGTGGGGTCGAAGTTGGGAGAGGCGACCAATACCGAAAGAACCATGAAGAGGGCCGAACCCAGGGAAACCAGGACCATGGTGCGGAGGCCGGCCGGTTTGCCGGTCACTTCCCGCTCAACGCCGATCAACCCGCCCAGGAGAACGGCCAGGGCGAGGCGCAGCAATATCTCCCACCAAGGGATAACCATGACACTATTGTACGCCCGCGCTGGCCGGAGGTATATCAGCCGCCAGGGGGAGCGGGTGTTTTTTGGGAAACGGGTTCAGGCGGTGGGGCGCTGGCCGAAACGAATGGCCAGGAGGGTGAGATCGTCGGAGGGGTCGGCGCCTGCTTCGAACTCTTTCACCTGGTCGATGACCGCTCTAACCATTTCCTCGGGCGTTCGGCCGGCCAGGTCTTTCAACGCCTGGACCAGACGATCGTCGCCGAAGAAATCGCCTGCTTCCGTTTGCGCTTCCACCAAGCCGTCGGTGTAGGTGAAGAGGGTGTCGCCACTTGCCAACGTTGATTCGAAGGTTTTGTAGATCGCTTCAGGGAGGAATCCCAGAACCAGGCCGGGAGGTTTATTCAGCGCTTGCACTTGGTCTGCAGTTACTAGGAAAGGTGGGTTGTGGCCGGCGTTGGCGTAGACCAGTCGGCCCGTCTCCAAGTCGAGACAGCCGCAAAAAGCGGTGACGAACATGCAGGATTCGTTTCCAGCAGCCAGTGACCGGTTCATTGCCGCGAGGATTTCCGCCGGGTTCTTCAGGTCGGAGGCGTTGGCCCGGAAGAGGGTGAGAGTGGTCGCCATCAATAGGGCGGCCGGCACTCCTTTTCCGGAGACATCCCCGATCAAGAAGCACAGTTGGGAGTCGCGCTGGAGGAAGTCGTAGAGGTCTCCACCTACCTCGCGGGCTGGATCCATGCTTGCATAGAGGAGTGAATCGGGGAAACCGGGAAAGGGAGGGAAGTCCTTCGGCACCATCTCCAACTGAATCTGGTGGGCGACGCGCAGCTCGCTTTCAAAGCGTTCTTTGGCTGCTGTCGTGCGCCGCAGATCCTCGATGTATTGGGCGAGCTTCTCCTGGGCAAAGAGGAAGGATGTGGCCAGTTGGCCGATTTCATCTTTTCGATGGGTGGCGATCCCCTCAATCTGCAAGCTAGGATCTGCCGGCCGCTGAAA
>JBAXQG010000122.1:0-2886 GCA_037131855.1 bacterium | reverse complement strand
CCCGAAGTGCTGACCCTCGGATTCGCCCGCCGCTTCACTCCCTACAAGCGGCCCGAACTGCTCTTCACCGAGATGGAGCGGTTGAAACGGCTCCTCACCAACCAGCGCTATCCTGTGCAGATCATCTTCTCTGGAAAGGCTCATCCCGCCGACCTGGAGGGAAAGCACCTGATTCAGCGGATCTTCCGCTGGGCACAGGAGGCTGAATTCGCCGGCCGCATCGCTTTTGTCGAGAACTACGATCAGCAGTTGGCCAAATACCTGGTACACGGGGTGGATGTCTGGCTGAACAACCCCTTGCCGCCCCTGGAAGCCTCCGGGACCAGCGGAATGAAAGCGGCAGCCAACGGCACCCCCAATCTTTCCATTCTGGACGGCTGGTGGATTGAGGGGTACAACGGCGCTAACGGCTGGGCTTTCGGCGGAGAGACGATAGAGGGGGATCGCACCGTAGCGGATGCCAACGCCCTCTACAGTATTTTGGAGGACCAGGTGATCCCTTCTTATTACGAACGCAGCGAGGACGAGGTTCCTCATAGTTTCGTAGCCATTATGAAAGAAGCCATCCGCAGCGTGGCGCCTCGTTTCAGCGGCCAGCGCATGGCCAAGGAATATATGCAGCGTTTCTATCTGCCGATCTTGATGAAACAGTAAGGAGAGAGGGCATCGTGGCGACTCGGAAGAACTCATGGCGGCCTTGGCTGTGCGGTTTGTTGGCAGTCCTGATTAGCTGGGGAACTCTGGTCGCCCCTTTCCTGGCTGCACCTGCCTGGGCTGAACCCGCCTCCTATTCTGATATGGCCGGTCACCTGGGAGAGCTGGAGGTCAACGATTTGGCGGCCAAGGGTATCCTTGATCCCAGCGCCAACCCTTCCTTCCGGCCCGACAGCCCCTTTCTGCGAGGGGACTTCCTGGCTTTGCTGGCCAAGGCGTGCGGGATTACGCCCGTGCAACCGGACACATCGACCTTCACCGATTTACCCCTGGTTTCCCTTGATTCCGCTCCCATCGAAGGGATGGCAGCCGCTGCGCTCGACCCAACCCGCTTTTTTGCTGGAATCGCCACGCCCGACCAACTGGCGCCCTCCTCTCCTCTCACCGTCGCCCAAGGTTTGGCCATGATCGTGCGTTCCAAGGGATGGGAAATCGGGATCGCTTTGCCTCAGTCCTCACCCTTCACCGATGTCCCCCCGGACTACTGGGCCTACCGCGAGATCGTGGCTGCCCAAGCGCACGGCCTCATCTTTCAAGCGGATGTTTACCCGGACTCCCCGTTAACGCGTTGGTTGGGCGCCGTCTACCTGGATCGCTCCTTGGCCCAGGCTGCGGCCAAGAGCATCCATGTCTCGTTGGCGGACTACGATTGGTCGCTTTATATGGTGGAAGGCGCCTTCATCGTGCGGACCTTCCCGGTCCTGACCGGCCAGAAAGGAATGGAAACGCCGCTGGGGAACTACACCGTGTTGACCAAAGTTCCGGTGACCACCATGGTCGGGGCCGATTACTCGGTCCCCAACGTGCGCTGGTGCCTTTTCTTCATCGGCCGCGTCTATGCCATCCATGGGAATTACTGGAAACCTGACGAGTTTTTCGGACAAGATCCCTCGATAAGCGGGAGCCATGGCTGCGTCGGCTTGATTCAACCCTTGGAGAAAGACCTGGGGAAAGACACGCCGGCCGGGCGCGATGATGCCAAGATTCTCTACAACTGGGCGGAGGAAGGCACCCCCATTACCATCACTGACCAGTTGATCCGCGACCACTTCTTGGAATAATCAAGAATAATCTGGGACACAATACTATTTGGGACAAATTGCATTATGTCCCGATTATTCCATGTCCCGATTATTCTTATCAATCAGAGAGGATCTCGCCAAGTACCCCTTGGACAAACCAATCCATCATCTGCAGTTCAGCCAGGGTCATCTTCCGGCCTTCGGCGAGTCGAATGGCGCCTTGCTGGTCGATGAGCGGACCTGTGAAAATAGTCAGGGAATCGGCGCTTCGCAGAACAGATGCCTTTGCCTCTACTAGGTTCCGCACGGCCTCCGGCACAACCGATGAAAGTGGGGTCAAACCGACAAACCCCTGCTTCATCCCTTGACGGGTATCCGTCCCGGCAGTATCGCCCTGGCGAATCTGTTGAATGGCTTGCGTGTAGTAGACCGACCAGTCCCAGACAGCGCTGGTAAGAACGGCCTGGGGGGCGATTGCGGACATGTCGGTGTGAATGCCGATTCCGTAGGCTCCTCGCTCCTGGGCAACGAGCAAAGCCTCTCCATTATCCTGCCACTGGGCGATCACCTCGCAACCGGCATCCAGGAGCTCGGTCGCTTTCTGACGCTCGATCACCCGGTCGTCCCAACTGAGGCACCAGGCAACCTGGACAGTGACCTGGGGGTTCACCGAGCGAGCCCCCAGGGTAAAGGCGTTGATGTTGCGGATCACTTCCGAGATGGGGAAAGCCGCCACAAAGCCCAGTTTGCCGGAAGTGCTGGTCCCTGCTGCCACCATCCCGGCCAGGTAGAGCGGTTCCTCGATCCAACCGAAATAGCTGGAAAGATTCGCCCCAGTTCGGGTGCCGTCGCATTGAAGGAACTGGACCCGGGGGAACTCCTCCGCCGCTTTCCAGATGGCATCCTGAAAAGCCACGGACGTAGAGATGATTACATCGTAATCGCTGGTGGCCAGCTCTTGGAGCACCGGCAAGGCATCGGCGCCGGCCGGAACATTCTGGCGAGAGTCGGCTTCGACACCGGGAATCAACAGCAAGGCCAGCCGTCCCCGCTCATGGGCGAGGGTCCAGTTGCTGTCGGCAATCTTGCCGAAGTAGAGGAAAGCGACGCGCAAGGGACGAGGCGTGGGGGAAGGAGTCTGGGAGGAAGA
>JBAXQG010000121.1:0-2927 GCA_037131855.1 bacterium | reverse complement strand
TATCAAGTTGCCGCAGGCTATCAAGCTGCCGCGGGCTATCTCGATCGACCGATGAACGTCTCTGTCCGCGCATGAAGATCAATGGCGCCAGCAGCACGGCGCCCATGGCAAAGCGGATGGCGTTGAAGGAAAAAGGAGGGATCACCTCCGTCCCCACCCGTTGGGCGACGAAACCGAATCCCCAGACCAGAGCGGCTACCAACAGTAACAAGTCCGCCCGCAGCACTCTCTGGCGGTTGGCGCGCGCTGCCCAGGCTAAATTGGGCACTGCCTAGGCCATTGTTTCCAGCTTGTCCAACGCTCTTTCCAGGCGAACCAGGCTCCGTTCCTTGCCCAGCGCGGCGAGCACTTCAAAGGCGCCGGGTGAGGCTTCCCGACCGGTCAAAGCAGCGCGGATCGGCCACAACACTGTTCCGCTTTTCCATCCTTGCCGCTCAATGACGCCGCGCAATGTAGATTCCAGCGAGGAGGATGTGAAGTCATCCAGGTTCCGGAGCGCTTCCAATGACGCGTTCATGGTTTGCCGGATTTCCGCTGCGTTGCTCTTCTTCGGGATCAGCAAGGCTGCCTGATAGAGCGGCTCATGAAAATAGAAAGAGAGCAACTCCGGCGCCTCGGAGAGTTTGCGCAATCGATCCTGCACGCTGGCCAAAGCCAAGAGCAAGGATGGGTCTGGCCGAGGACCATCACCCAAGGGGAAATCGGCTTCGATCAGATACGGGAGGACCAGATCGGCCAGCTCTCTTAGGGTCTTGCGGCGCAGGTAGCTTCCGTTAAAAAAATCCAGCTTCTCCCGGTTGAAGACAGCCCCGCTATGCGAGACTTTCTCCAGCGAGAAAGCCGCCACCAGTTCATCTTTGGAGAAGAATTCCCGATCATCGCCGGGCGACCAGCCAAGCAAAGCCAGGAAGTTGATCAAGGCATCGGGGAGATAGCCTTCCTGCATATAGGAGATCACCGAAACAGCTCCATGGCGTTTGGAAAGCTTGCCCTGTCCACCGCCGGCGAGGATCGAGGGAAGGTGGCAAAGCACCGGCGCCTCCCAGCCGAAAGCCTGGTACAGGAGGACATGCTTCGGCGCGGAGGGAAGCCACTCCTCCCCCCGGATAACATGGGTGATGCGCATCAGGTGGTCATCCACCATGTGAGCGAGGTGATAGGTGGGAAATCCGTCCGACTTCAAGAGCACCGAGTCGTCGATTTCCTCGTTGCGGAAGCTGATGGTCCCGTAGATGATGTCATGAAAGGTGGTGATCCCTGTCTCCGGCACAGCCTGGCGAATGGTATGCGGCGCTCCGTCGGTCAAGAGGCGTTGGCGTTCGGCCAGGTCCATCCCTCGGCAGCGCCCGTCATAGCGGGGAGGTTGCTTTTGCCGTGTTTGTTCTTGACGCATCTCATCCAGGCGAGCAGGTGTGCAGAAGCAAGGATAGGCAGCGCCGCGGGCAACCAGTTCGGCGGCAGCTTGCTGATAGTGAGGAAGACGCTGCGACTGGAAGATGGGGCCTTCATCCCACTCCAGACCTGCCCAACGCAGCGCTTCCTGGATATGGTCGGCGGAGTGCGGGTCAAAGCGCTTGCGGTCGGTGTCTTCAATCCGCAAGAGGAAGGTTCCCCCACTTTGACGGGCCACCAGATAGGTAAAGAGAGCTGTGCGAAGCCCCCCGATATGCAGCTCCCCAGTGGGACTGGGGGCGAAGCGAGTGCGGAACATGGGAATTCTCCTTACAGTCCGAGTTTCTTTTTGGCTTTGCCGATGATCTCCAAAGCCATCTCGATGTCAGCCTGGGTATGGGCGGCAGTTACCGTAGTTCGCAGGCGCACCGTGTTGGGAGGCACGGCCGGGGGCAGGACGGGGAGAACAAAAAGTCCCTCCTCTTGCAGCAGGTGGGTAAAACGCAGGGTGCGCTCCTCGTCTCCGATGAGGATCGGAACAACGGGGGTCTGGGCGGCAAAAGTGTTGAAACCCAAGCTCTCCAGTCCTTCCTTGAAAAACCGCCCGTTGGCCTGTGCCCGCTCGACGCGCCACGGCTCATCCAGGATCACTTCGAAAGCGGCTTTGGCGGCAGCGGCGACCGGGGGCGGGAGGGCCGCCGAGAAGACGAAAGCGCGGGCGTTGTGCTTCAAGTAATCGATCAAGTCGTTTTTGCCAGCGATATACCCACCCACAGCCGGAATCGTCTTGGAAAGGGTGCCCATCTTCACCGTGATCGAACCAGGCATGGCGAAATGTTCCTCGATGCCGTGTCCGGTCTTCCCCAAGACGCCCAGGGAATGGGCCTCGTCGACCATCAGCCAGGCGCCATATTCACGGCATAATTCCACCAGTTGCGGCAGGGGAGACACATCGCCGTCCATCGAGTAGACGGCGTCGACCAACACCAGTTTGCCGCAATCTTCTCCCTTGACGCGCTCCAACTGCTCGCGCAAGGCCTCCGGGTCATTGTGACTGAAGCGCAGGAAACGCGCCCCGGAGAGCTGACAGCCGTCCACAATGGAGGCGTGGTCCAGCTTGTCGCAGATGACCAGATCATTGCGCCCGACCAGCGCCGAGATGGTAGCCAGGTTGGTGCCGTAGCCGGAAGCGAAGGCGATAGCCGCCTCGGTTCCCTTGAACCGGGCGATGGTCTCCTCCAATTCGCGGTGGACGGGCAAGCTGCCCGCCAGTATGCGCACCCCGTGCGTGCCTGTGCCATAACGTCGCAAGGCTTGCTCAGCGGCCTCCTGAATGCGCGGGTGCCCGATCAGGCCAAGGTAGGAATAGGAAGCCATCATCAGCATCCGGCGCCCCCTTACGATCACATAAGCGCCGTCTAGTTGCTCCACCTCCCGCAGGAAATAGTGCCAATCGTTCCGGCGCATGCTGCCAACGCGCTCGCTGAATGCATCGATTCGATTCTGAATCCGGTCCATCGTGATCCTTTCCTTCT
>JBAXQG010000120.1:0-3018 GCA_037131855.1 bacterium | reverse complement strand
TGGGGACAGATTTCAAATCTGTCCCCAAAATGCCCACAATGCGGAGAGATTCCAGTGCTGCCCGGGAAAAGAAGGCAAAACGTTCCGCATCGTCAGGGTAGCCATAGACGCGCTCGCGAGAGAGGTAGCGACTGTTCTCCAGGAAGTAGTATGGAACCCCGCAATGGATGGCCTTGTGAATCCGCACCGATTCCTCCCCGCCGGGCCAAGGGACGCGGACTTCACCTGCCACTGTCATCTCGGCCAAACCAGGGATTGAACTGCAAGCAGGGACCAGAACCAATGGTTGATGCCCCAGTTGCTGCAGAGCCGGGGGCAGAGACCCAATGACATCGCCAAGCCCTCCCACTTTGATGAAGGGCGAGGCCTCGGCTGCGATGAAGGCGATCCTCATGCCTCGATCATACGGGCCGGCTTTTTCTCCTGTCAACTCAAAAGCGAAAAACAATGTCTTGACAGGCCACCCGAGGCGTGGCTAATGTTGTACCAGAGGACTCGCCTTCCCTTCGATCATGGGTAGGCGAGGGGTATCCTTGCAGCGAAAAATCTCGAAGAAAGCCGGGGTGGAAACATGAAGGCAGTCATTATGGCGGGCGGTTTCGGCACCAGGCTGCGGCCGCTCACCTTGAACATTCCCAAGCCGATGGTCCCCATCGTCAACCGGCCGGTGATGGAGCATGTCGTGGAACTTCTCAAGAGCCACGGTTTCAACGAACTGATCGTGTTGCTCTACTTCCAGGCGGAAGCCATCCAAAATTACTTCGGCTCGGGCGAAAAGTGGGGGGTGAAGATTACCTATGATCGCCCCGATGCTGACTACGGCACGGCCGGAAGCGTGAAACGAGCCCTGAAGTACTTGAACGAAACTTTCCTGGTGATCTCCGCCGATGTACTCACCGACTTCAATCTCCAGGCTGCGGTGGATGAGCACAAACAGAAAGGCTCCCTGGCCACGTTGGTATTGACCCGGGTGAAAAACCCACTTTCCTACGGCATCGTCATTACCGCCGAGGACGGACACATCGTCTCCTTTTTGGAGAAGCCGACCTGGGGGGAAGTCTTCTCGGACACCGTCAACTCGGGCATTTATATCTTGGAACCGGGCGCCTTGGAGCGAGTTCCCCTGGACCAGGACTTCGATTTCTCCAGAAACCTCTTTCCCCTGCTGCTCCACGAACAAGCTCCTCTTTTCGGCGCCATCGCGCCAGGCTACTGGAAAGACATCGGCAACATCAACGACTACTTGCAGGCCAACATGGATGTGCTGCAAGGAGAAGTCAACATCAGCGTCCCGGGCGAGCGCCTGTCGCGCATCGGCAAGGATGTCTGGGTGGCCGGCAATGTCGAACTGCACCCCAAAGCGCGCTTGCGCGGCACGGTGATTTTGGGGGAAGGTTCTGAGATACAGTCTGATGTGCTCCTTTCCAACTGCGTGATTGGCCCTGGTTGCCGAATCCATGAAGAGGCTGAGATCGAGCAAAGCGTGCTCTGGGATCGCGTCAAGGTCGGCGCCCAAAGCACTTTCAACAAGGCAGTGGTGTGCAGTGGAGCGCAGATTGGCTCCTTGGTGATGGTGCAGGAAGGGGTGGTTATCGCAGAACAAGCGGAGATCGGCCGAGGCGCCACCATTGCCACAGGGGTTCGGATTTGGCCCAAAAAAGAAGTGGAAGGCGGCTCGACCGTCACCAGCAGCCTGATATGGGGCGAACGCTGGGCCAAGATGCTCTTCGGCCACTACGGCATCACCGGACTGGTGAATACCGAGATCACACCTGAATTCTCTGCCAAAGTGGGCTCGGCTTTCGGCACCATCCTGAAACCTGGCTGCAATTTCCTCTCTTCCTATGATGGGCACCGCGCCTCTCGGGTGATCCATCGCTCGGTTATGTCGGGCTTGCTCTCGGCGGGGATCAATGTCTATGACTTGGGACGGGT
The DNA here is from genome assembly GCA_037131855.1 of bacterium. Classification (GTDB taxonomy): domain Bacteria; phylum Caldisericota; class JANLFM01; order JANLFM01; family JANLFM01; genus JAPLHV01. The sequence continues at coordinate 1,083 of JBAXQG010000120.1, read as the reverse complement.
GGCGGTGCCGGTGGCTCGCCACGCTATTCGTTCGCTGGAGGCGGAGGGCGGAGTGCATTGCAGCATCTCCCCCTATGATCCCGCTATCCTGGATATTCGCTTCTTCGATGATGATGGGCTGGATCTGCCGCCGGTCAAGGAGAAGGCCATCGAAGGCTCCTATTTCCGCGAGGAATTTCACCGCGTGCTTCCCGAAGAGGTAGGGTTGATCTCCTTTCCCTCGCGCATCTTGGAGTACTATGAGGAAGGCTTCCTCCATGCCCTCGACCTGGAAGTGCTGCGGAAATGTGGATTCCGCATCGTCATGGATTATTGTTTCGGCAACTCCGCCACCACCCTGCCCGGCATCTTCGGCAAGATGGGGGTCAGCGTCGTCTCGCTCAACGCCTACCTTGACGAAAGACGGCTCACAAAGACGCGGGACGAGTACCTGGCCTCGATGGAAACTCTATCCGACATCGTTGTTTCCCTGAAAGCCAACGCCGGCTTCCTTCTGGAAGTAGGCGCCCAGCGATTGCACCTGGTGGATGAGACCGGACAGATCCTCTCCGGCGACCAGGCCCTGGCTTGTCTGGCGAACCTGGTATTCTCCACCTGCCGGGGGGCGACCATCGCTGTGCCGATCGCCGCTTCCTCCGTCTTTGAAGAGATGGCCGCCGAGTACCGGGGAAAGGTGATCTATACCAAGACCTCCAACCGCTCGATGATGGAAGAGGCCAAGCGCAAGGAAGTGCAGTTTGTTGGAGACCTGAAAGGCGGTTTCATCTTCCCTGCCTTCCAACCGGCCTTCGACGGCATGTTCGCGTTGGCCAAAGTGTTGGAGATGCTGGCTCGCCAGTGTACTACCCTGAAAGAAGTGGCGTCGCACATCAAGCCGAAAGTGATGCTGCGCGAACATATCCCCTGCCCCTGGGAGATGAAGGGGACGGTGATGCGCCGCTTGATCGAGGAGAGCAAGGGCAGGCGGACCATCAATATCGATGGCACGAAGATCTTTTTCGACTGGGGCTGGGTATTCGTCCTTCCTGACAAGGATCGCCCATTGCTGCACATCAACGCCGAGGGGGATGACCCGGAGCGGGC
>JBAXQG010000119.1:0-3022 GCA_037131855.1 bacterium | reverse complement strand
AGCGCAGCCCTCTGGGAGGATGCCGGCAGCATTTGCCTCTTCGCCCACCGCCGGGTGCTTTACCTGAAAGGACTTCGCTCTTTGAAGGCGAAAGAGCGGGAAGAGGCGCTGGCAGGGCTTCCTCCGGCTTGTCCTGATGACATTCTGGTGTTGGACGACCCCGAGCATTGCACCGAGGACCACAAGACCCTGGCCAAGCGGGAGGGTTTTTTCGTGAAAGACCCGGTGCTGCACGAGGAGCGCTTGCGCGGTTTCGTGACGCGCTCTTTCGCGGCCCGCGGGCAAGAAATCGAAGCAGAGGCCATCGACTACCTGCTGGCCCACGGCGAGCGCACTTTGGATTTTCTACAGGGGGAGATCGAAAAAATCTCTCTCTTTTCTGAGCCCGGCTCCTCCATCCGCCCGGCGCAGGTGGAGGAATGCCTTTACCCGACCGAAGAAGGGGCCGCTTTCAACCTGGTCGACGCCATTGCCGCGGGCCAACCACGGCAGGCTTTGGCGCTCCTGGCAACTCTGCTGGGACGCGACCGCTCAGGAGTGGGCAGCCTGCTCTTCCTGCTCTTCCGGCAATTCCGCCTGCTGCTCCAGTTGTCGGAGATCGCTGACCCGAAGAAGGCCAACCCGGCCACCTTGGCTGCAAAGTGGGGCGTACACCCTTTTGTGGTCAAGAAAGCCATCTCTGCCCGCCGTTCCTTCAGCCGCACGCAGGCACTGGCCGCACTGGCCGAGTTGGCTGAGATCGACACGCGCATCAAGCGGGGAGGAGAAGATGCATCCTTCCTGTTGGAGCGCTTCATTATCCATTTTGCTCTCTGATCAAGCCCCCGGCAGGGTGTCCCCCTTCAAATCGTTGTCGATCGGCCGGTCTTAACCATTTTTAGCACATGCTATTGACAATAAAGGACAGTTTCGCTGTAATCGAGGGGACACTCTGAAAGTGAAAGGAGAATGAGCATGACTTTAGCGCGTGAAAAGATTCATGAGCTTCGGGTCAATCGAAACCTATCCCAAACTCAGCTCGCTGAATTATTGGGATACAATCCCTCCACCATCTCCCGCATCGAGCAGGGGATCCTGAAACCATCGCTTCGCTTCCTCCAACGCCTGGCCGATACTTTTAGCCTCTCCATGCCCTACTTGCTGGACTCCAGCGAGCCGATTTTCTTGGATGAGGAAGGGAAATTCGACCTCAATATGGCGGAACCAGGCCTTCGCAGCTTGGCCCTGGATGAGGAGCTGTGCAAAATGTTCGAGATCACCACGGAGGAGATCGCGCGGCTGGCTGCAATCCGCTTCCGTAGGGGAATTGTCGACAAGCAAGAATTCCTTGGGTTGCTCTTCTACCTTCGCAGCCTCGACAGTTGAAGTAGGGTGAGCGCCCTGGAGGGTGCGATCCTACGGACCTTGCGAGAGGCCGGCATCGAGAAGCCGCCGGTAGAGATAGATCGCGTGCTGCGATTTCTTGACCTGGATGACATCTGCTGGACCAGTGATCAGCAGGTGAAAGAAGTTGCGCTGATCCACAGCGAGAACAAGGGCAAGCATCGCATCTTGGCGCCAACAGACTACCCAGCCGAACGTTTGCCGTTTACCTTGGCGCACGAATGCGTGGAGTACATTGCCATGCGCGAAGGATTGAAACCAGAGCACTGGAAGATCAATCAAAGCGCCGCCGAGCTGCTTCTGCCGACGGCTTGGGTTCGTCAATGCATCAGTGATGAGGGGTTTGACTTGTTTGCGCTGCAGCGCCGCTTCTCTACCGCCTCTCTGGAGACTTGCGCCATTAAGTTGCTCGGTCTGGCGCCATCCCCTTGCATTCTCACGGTGGCCGACCGCAAGGGAATGCGCCGCCGCTCCTACACTCGCAAGGGCCTGGAACGACCGATCAGCGACGTGGAAGAGGAAGCGCTAACGGAAGCCTTCAGCGGGATTGACATCGTCGAGCGGGTAGGAGGAGGCCTGCGTTGCCGCGCTTTCCCGGTGCCGGACAAGCGCAGAGGGGGAATTGCCAAGGTCTTTCTCTTTGCCTTGCTGCTGGAACCATAGATCAACTTGAAGCCTGAAGCCGATCCACAGGATTGGGTATTTCCTGGAAGAAGCGAGTCCCCCGGAACGAAAAGGCTCGCCCACCCAGACAAAAAAACAGGGGCTGCCGGGCGGCAACCCCTGCCATGGGGGAGGTGGGAAGACAGGCAATTTGCTTATCGAGGAGTATCATAATCACGTCCCCCATGTTTGTCAAGAGGGGGAGGAGGAGATGCGATGAAAACCCTGGAGGACGCTCTGAAGCTTAGCCCATCGCGGGTTGCCGCATACGAGCAGTGTCCTCGGCTGTACTGGTATCGCTACGAACCGGATTCGCCCAAGGTAACGCGCCCACCCGGCGCGGCCCTCTCCTTCGGCAATTCGTTGCACGCCGCCATGCGCTCGCTCTACCAGCAAGGAGGACCAGCCCATGTCCCGACCGCTTACCTTCCTGCCATGCTCAACGCCGTTTGGCGCAGCGAGGGGTATGCTCGACCCGAGGAGGAGCAGGCCGCCAAGCGCCGGGCCGTCGCTGCCCTGGTGAAATATCAGGAGAGGAACCGCAGTTTCCCCACCCGTTCCCTCTATGTGGAGAGCTTATTGGAGGCGGTGGTGGACGATATTCCCTTGTTGGCGAGGCCGGACCGCGTGGATATTCTCTCCCCTGGACTGTTGTCGGTGGAATACAAGATAGGGCGCAACGCTCAACTGGGTCTCCACCAGATGGCCATCGCCTACCTGGTTCTGTGGAAGTTGCTGCGACAGCCTTCTGACCGCCCGATCCGTTTCCTGCTGGTCCATTTGGACTCCGGGCAGGAAGAGCAGCAAGAGCTCGCTGAAGAAAAAGCATTTGAACAGCTAGCTTTTTACAGTGCGCTTCGGCGCCGGATTCAGCAGCGGGAGTTTCTGGCCACTCCTTCAGCCGGGGTCTGCGCTCTTTGCGAGGCCGGGAAGGTCTGCGTCTATTCCTTCAAGCCTTTATCCAGAGAGGGTTAGA
>JBAXQG010000118.1:0-3032 GCA_037131855.1 bacterium | reverse complement strand
CTTACCCATCCATCCAGCCGCTCCTGACTGTTCAGCCTGCTCAACCGGTCGGTGCAATCCCATCCAACGGAACAGCTATAGCCGGCTTTGTCTGTGGGTTGGTGGCGATTATCCTAGTCTGGATCCCCTGGATTTCGCTGATCGCGATCATCTTGGGAGTGATCGGGCTGATCCTCTCCGGGCTGGGTCTTTCCCAGGCAAACAAGATAGAGGGCTCTGGCCGCAGCATGGCCATTGCCGGGTTGGTCTTGTCAATCATTGTGGTGCTGATCTTCGTGATTGCACTAGCTGTCGGCGCTGCGATTATCGGTCAAATCTTTTCCTAAAACGCATAGGGTGGTATATTTTCCCCCGGCTCCTCGACCTATTTTTAGCAGGTGCGAGGGACGCCTCACCTGGAGTAAGATAGCCATGAAGGAAACCTAACATGGAACAACCAACGAACAATCAGCAATGTACTCGCTGCAACTCGAGCAACCAGCCCGGCTCATTGTACTGCAGCCGATGCGGGCAGTGGCTCAGTTCTTGGCGGCCAATCCAAACTGCTGAACCAATCCAGCCTCCCGCGCAGGCGCAACCTCCTCTGGTTATTGCCCTTCCGCGCACCAATAGTCTGGCTGTGGCAGGTTTCATCTGCGCTTTGGTGGGTTTTTTCATCTTCGGCGTAGCGCTTGGCCCGTTGGCTGCGGTCCTTGGAGCGGTCGCTCTCTCCCAGATCCGCAAAAGCGACGGGAATCAGGGTGGGAAGGGTTTCGCTATCGCTGCTATCGTGCTTGGCGCCTTGGCTTTTTTTGGCGCCCTGGCCGTTTTAATTTGGTTCTTGCCCCTGCAATTGCCGGGTTTCTCTCTTTAAGACTGCCTGCGCTTCGGGAGTCTGAGGGCGGAGCCTCGCCAGTCCATGGAGCGAAGAGAAGGTGTGGAGATTATTTGACAAATACCGCTCCCAGCTTACACTATGTCTACCCATGTCTCGTGTCCGACAAATTGGAACGCAACGAACGTATCAGGGCTGATTCCCGCCCGCTTTATCTAATTGCTCAAGAGCGCTTGATGATCCTGATCGAGGAAGGAGCCTTTAAACCAGGTGACCGATTCCCCGCTGAACCTGATTTGGCGAAGGAGTTGGGCATCTCTCGTTCCACGCTGCGCGAGGTTCTGCGGGTTCTTGAGGAAGATGGACTGATCACCCGGCGCCCGGGGATCGGCACTTTTATCGTTAGAGACCGCAGGCCTTTGATCGAGGCAGGCATGGAGACCCTGGAGAGCGTGGAGACGATGGCTCACCGCCTCGGCATGGTCGCCGGGACTGTCAATCTTCGTATCGGACGCATCAAAGCCAGTGCTGCTTACGCGCAAAAGCTCAGCGTGGAGGAGGGCGAAGCGCTGCTTTATCTATCCCGCATCAAGACCGCTCAGGACCGTCGTGTCGCCTATATGTACGACCTATTGCCGGAGCGCTCTATCAACTTGACCGACCTCCGCGACCGTTTCCAAGGTTCGGTGATCGACTACCTGTTGGAGCAGGGAGTGCCCATCGCCTATGCCCGCTCCGATATTTTACCCACCAACGCCTCCAATTCCCTCGCCGGAAAGCTGCGGATCAAGCCGAAGACTCCGTTGCTTCTATTGGAGGAGACCCTCTACTTGAAAGACGGCAGCCGAGGCGGCTACTCGCTGAATTACTTCGTGCGCGAGTTCTTCCGCTTCCACGTGATCAGCCGCTTACCCGTGGCTGGCAGCAAAAAAGAGGATTTACGGGAACCAGGGCTGTGACAATCACAGCAACTGAATACATACCCAAGAGGAGGAGAATGCAATGAGAAGTTTTATGGGTCGCGACATCCTGTCTTTGAAGGATTTCGAACGTCAAGAGTTTTTCCGCGTCTTCGAGATCGCCCAGCGATTGGAGCCGATTGCCCGCAATCGGAAGAACGTGGAGATGCTGAAAGAGAAGACCATGGTCAGCGCTTTCTACCAGCCCAGCACGCGTACGCGCCTCGCTCACGAGTCAGCAATGTGCCGCCTGGGCGGAAAAGTGGTCGGGTTTGCTGATTTCAAGATGACCCGCGCCGGGGACTTCTACCAGGAATCGATCAAGGATACAGTGAAGATGCTGGAGTTCTACGGTGACGTGATCGTCATGCGGCACTTCCAGCAAGGCGCGCCCATGGAGGCGGCCAAATGGGCCAGCGTGCCGGTGATCAACGGAGGCGATGGTTGGGGTGAGCACCCCACCCAGATCCTCACCGACCTGTATACTGTTTTGCGGGAGAAGGGGCGCATTGATGGCCTGAAGTGGTTGGCCGTTGGCGACATGCGCATGCGCACGATGCACTCCCTCGGTTACGCTTTGGCCCAATTCGACTGCCCGGTGACCTTTGTTTCTCCCCCCGAACTGTCTTTGCAGCCCGAGTTCAAGGAGGAGTTGAAACAATACTCACTGAACTTCCGCGAAGTCGAGCACGTCGAACAGGCCATCGCCGAAGCTGACGTGATCCTCGTCGAGCCAGTGGTTCAGCCTGACTACACCAAAGCGCGTCAGGAAGCCGGTGAACACGGCCTGACCCCCGACAATTACAAGATTACCCGCCAACTGCTGGAGACGAAGGGAAAACCGGATGCTATCCTGCTGCATTCCCTGCCGCGCATGGATGAGATCCCCCCCGATGTGGACATTACTCGTTGGTCGCGCTATTGGCAGGAGGCTTTCAATGGCGTAGTGATGCGGATGGCACTTCTTGCCTTGGTTTTGGGGGCGGTCGAATAAGGCTCTTTGCTTCATTGATCGGTTATGGGGAGAGATTTATAATCTGTCCCCATAACCAGGGCAGATCATCGAACCTGGCGCATCAAACAGGAAGCTGGGAGCTAGTTGCACCTGCAAGCAGCCCGCCTGGTATGCGATACTACCGTATTAGTTGCAGCCGGCGAATGGCCGGAGAAGGGAGGAATGATGCAGACGAACCTGCGCGGACGTGACCTGATTTGTGATCTGGACTTCTCCAAAGAAGAGGTGGAGACAGTTTTGGAAG
>JBAXQG010000117.1:0-3059 GCA_037131855.1 bacterium | reverse complement strand
CAGCGCCTCCCCCCGGTGTGGTGGAACAGTTCTTCAAAGTTTGGAGCATCGGTGTGGCCTATAACTCAGCCACCGCGCCCACCAAATTTACGATCAACGATGCCTGGCAGGTTACCGAGATATTGACCTATCACTGGAATAACGGGCAAGGAATGCCGGCCGGCACGATTGGCTTGCAGGCATCGGATGGCACGATGTACGGCCCGTGGCAAGCGACAGCCACTGATGGAAGTGGCGCGACCAATGTGGCCTGGGTGGTCAATCCGAATATCATCCTGCCGCCAGGCGCCTACACCGTGATTGACTCCGATCCAGCCAGTTGGTCGCAGAATGGTGAAACGGGCGGTGCGGGCATGGCCTGGGGCTACGGCATCCGTCAAAATAATCCATAGAAATAAGGGGACAGATTTATTTTCCCACTTTTCTCCTAAAGTGGCTGATGGGGACAGATCAAATCTATCCCCATCAGACCAGGACGGGTCGCCAGTCAACTGTCCCCTTTGGAGCGATCTACGAATAAATAAATAAATCTGTCCCCTTTTCTTCCCAGGCTGGTTTGTTGCCGTATAATGAGGCAGTTCGCTGATTCGATCGCAGAATAGAACGGAGATGACAGGATGAAAGATCTAACCCGTGAGATCACTCTGGAATTTGTTCGCGTCACCGAGGCAGCCGCCCTTAAGGCGAGCCGTTGGATGGGCAAAGGCGATAAAGAGGCGGCGGATCAAGCCGCTGTCGATGCCATGCGCGGCATGCTGGATCTAGTGGCTATCCGAGGCCGGGTCATCATCGGTGAAGGGGAGAAAGACGAGGCGCCGATGCTGTACATCGGTGAGCGGGTGGGCGGTGGTGGGATCTATGACCCGGAAGTGGACATCGCTGTAGACCCGTTGGACGGCACCAGTTTGACTGCCAAAGGTTTGCCCAACGCCCTCAGCGTGATGGCGGCCGGGAATGCCGGCACCATCAAGTCGTTCCCCAGCTTCTATGTAGACAAGATCGCCGTTGGGCCGGGGGCGAAAGGGCAGATCGACATCAACGCCCCGGTGGAGGACAACCTGAAACGGGTGGCCAAAGCCTACGCTTGCCACATTAGTGAGCTAACGGTAGTGATCTTGGAACGGCCGCGCCATGGCGACCTGATCGAGCGAGTGCGGCGATCCGGCGCCCGCTGCAAACTGATCTCAGATGGAGATGTTTCAGGGGCTATTTCCACTTCCATCGAGGATTCCGGCGTGGACCTGCTGTTAGGGATCGGCGGAGCGCCTGAGGGAGTATTGGCTGCCGCTGCCCTCCGTAGCCTGGGCGGGGAGATCCAAGTGAAAATGTTCGCCCGCGACGAGGCGGAGAAGAAACGCATCGCAGAAGCCGGTTACGGAGACTTGGAGCAAGTCTACTGCACCGAAGATCTTACCAAGGGTGACAGCATCATCTTCGCGGCGACCGGCGTCACTGGAGGTGATTTCCTGCCGGGAGTGCGCTTTTCGGGCCACACGGCGATCACCCACTCGGTCGTGATGCGGGCTCGGACGCGCACCGTTCGCTATATTAAAGCGATCCACCACCTTGACACCAAGACCATCCCTTCGCGCGGCCAGCAGCGAGAAGTGGAGATCTAGCGCATCCTTGCTACAATGACGGCATGAGAAGAACCAACTGTCCGAAGGCAATGCCATTCCAGGCCATCTTGGACATTTTTCGCTTCGCTCAAGGGCAGGCGCATGAAGGGGAGAAGAGCCACAATACCAGGAGGAGAAATCGTTGAGTGAATTGGATTTGACTTTCCGCTTGCCGGAGCGCATTCGCGGGCTGGCGAAACTGGCCTACAATTTCTTCTGGAGCTGGTGTCCGGAAGCCCGCCACATCTTCCGCACGCTGGATATTCGTCTGTGGCGGGGAAGCCGCCACAATCCAGTAAAAATGCTGGCCACGGCGCCACTGGAGCTGCTGCAGCAAGCCGCCGAAGATCCCGCCTTTCTGCGCCTTTACGATCTGGTGATGCTTCGTTTCCAGGCTGAAGTGTCTGGAGAGGGAACCTGGTTTCGCTCGAAATACGGCACTTTCCCCGCACCCATCGCCTATTTCTCGGCGGAGTATGGGCTGCACATCTCCTTGCCGGTGTATGCCGGCGGCCTTGGCATTCTGGCCGGAGATTTCCTGAAAAGCTGCAGCGACCTGGGGATCCCACTGGTTGGCATGGGCTTGATCTATTCTCAAGGCTACGTTCGCCAGCGCTTGCGCGAGGACGGTTGGCAAGAGGACGTGGAGGAGATCCTGGATCGCACCTATGACCCTATTCAGCAAGTGCTGGGAGAAGAAGGCCAGCCGATCTTGGTGCAGGTCCCTCTCTTCGACCCGCCGGTTTTCGTGACGGTCTGGAAAGTAGCGGTTGGAAGGATCTCTCTCTACCTGATGGACACCAACCTGGAAGTGAACCAACCGTGGGATCGCGGCATCACCCAGCGACTCTATGCCAGTGACCCCGAGCTGCGCTTGCGCCAGGAGATCGTCCTGGGAATGGGCGGAATGCGCGTCCTGCGAGCCTTGAAAATCGCCCCCCCCATCCTCCACCTGAACGAAGGCCATCCAGCCTTGGCTGTCTTCGAGCGAATCCATGAGCGCGTGAAGAATGGGAGCAGTTTCCAGGAAGCCTCCGACCAGGTCGCCGCCAGCACCGTCTTTACCACCCACACGCCGGTCGCAGCGGGGACCGATGTCTTCCCCTTCTCTTTGATGGATCGCTATTTTCATTCCTATTTCCGTGAATTGGAGGCTGATCGCGACACCGTCCTCAGTTTGGGCACAAGCCCGGCGGACCCTGGCGCCGGCTTCAATATGACTGCCTTCGCCTTGCGCCTCTCTCGCTTCCGCAACGCCGTAAGCAAAAAGCACGGAGAGGTGGCCCGTCAGATTTGGGCGCCTCTTTGGCCCGATCGCAAGCTGGAGGAGATTCCGATCGAAGCCATCACCAACGGGGTACACTTGCCCAGTTGGATCGAACCCACGCGAATGCAGCAACAGTTCGACCGGGCTTTAGGGCCGGACTGGCGAGAAAAACA
>JBAXQG010000116.1:0-3068 GCA_037131855.1 bacterium | reverse complement strand
AAGGCTTCTCCCTGTATTCAGATTGATAAGGCGCTGTTTTCTCATCTACCGTCATTTTGCAGACCGGGTCGATCGCCATGGCGATCACCTCCTTCCTGGGTGGGGCAGATTTTAGCCCCCAATAAGGTGACGAATTCGTCACCTTATTGGGGCAATCATATAACCATCGAAAGGGCTCGCCGATTCCCCTTTTCTCTACGAAGTCAGGTAGGTTCGTTGCGCCTCAGTCAGAGAATCGATGCGCACCCCCAGCGCGGCAAGCTTTAATTGAGCCACCTTCTCATCGAGCGCTTCGGGGAAAGGCAAGACATGAGGCGGCAACGTCTGGTAGTGGGCAGCCAGGTATTCCACCGCCAAAGCCTGGTCAGCGAAACTGAGGTCCATCACCCCAGCCGGATGTCCCTCACCGCAGGCCAGGTTGACCAGACGCCCCTCCCCCAAAAGGAACACGCAGCGGCCGTCGGGGTAGGTAAACTCCTCAATATGTTCGGTCACCTGCCTCGAGGCAACGCTGATGCGGCGCAACGCTTCCAGATCGATCTCCACGTTGAAGTGTCCGGCATTGGCCAGGATCGTCCCATCCTTCAACAGGCGAAGGGAAGTTTCGGCGATAATGGAGATATCGCCGGTGGCGGTGATGAAGAGATTGCCCAATGGTGCAGCCTCCTCGATGGGCATCACCCGGAAACCATCCATGAGCGCTTCCAAGGCTTTTACCGGGTTTACTTCGGTGACGATGACGTTGGCTCCCAGACCGCGCACCCGGTTGGCGATCCCTCGACCCACCCAACCATAACCGCAAACCACCGCCACGCTTCCGGCGATCAGCAGATTGGTCGCCCGCAAGACGCCGTCCAAAGCGCTTTGGCCTGTTCCGTAGCGGTTATCGAAAAGGTGCTTGGTGTGGGCGAAATTAACGGCAATCAATGGGTAGCGGAGACGTCCTTCGAGGTCCAGGTTGCGCAGACGGGTAACCCCGGTAGTGGTTTCCTCGGTGCCAGCACAGACAGTCTGGCCGGTTCCTTCGTGGTAGGTCAAGGTCAGGTCAGCGCCATCATCGACTAAGAAATCAGGTTGAGCTTCCAAGACCAAGCGAATATTCTCGAGGTAGTCCTGCTCGCCTTCTCCCCGCCAGGCAAAAACGTGGATACCCATCCCCACTAGATAAGCGGCGATGTCATCCTGGGTAGAAAGGGGGTTGGAACCGCAGAGAAACACCTCGGCCCCCCCTGCTTTCAAGGTCAAAGCGAGGTTGGCCGTCTTGGCCGAGACATGCAGGCAGGCTCCCACGCGCTTCCCGGCCAGCGGGCGTTCCGCTGCGAAGCGCGCGCCGATCGAGCGCAAGACCGGCATCTGCCGGCCAGCCCATTCAGTCCGCTCTTTTCCCCGGGGCGCCAGGGAAGGGTCTTTGATTCGGTTCTCCATCATCGGTCTTCCTCCCAAAGAGTATCCTCCGCCAGGCGGAGGGTTGGTCTCTCTATTGTAGAACCTTTCCCGTGCCGCGATACAATCAACCCATGAAGGCCGACCTCCACACCCACAGCACAGCTTCGGACGGTTGCCTGACCCCGGCGGAGTTGGTGCGCCGCGCTTGCCGGGAGGGCCTCGCTTTGCTCTCGCTGACCGATCACGACACCGCGGTCGGCCTTCCTGAAGCCGAGCAGGCCAGCCGTTCCGCTCGCCTCAGTTTTGTCCCCGGGATCGAGTTTTCTACTGAAGTGGAACAAGCCGAAGTGCATATCCTTGGCTATTGGCTGGATTTTGATTCTCCGCCACTCTTAGATTTCCTCGAGCGCCTCGGCCGTTCTCGCCGGGAGCGCATCCAGCGAATGGTAGATGAACTTCAAAGGTTGGGAATTCGACTGGACGCTGACGAAATTCTGGAAAGCAAACGATCCGGAGTTTTCGGCCGTCCCCATGTCGCCTTGGCTTTGGTGCAGCATGGCTATGCGTCCAATGTGGAGGAAGCCTTCACTCGCTACCTGAAGATCGGAAAACCCGCCTATGTGCCGCATTGCAAGCTTTCTCCCCGGCAAGTGGTGAGCCTGGTAAAAAAGGTGGGCGGCCTGGCCGTGATGGCTCACCCAGGGCTCTCCGCTCGGGATGACCTGATCCCAGCCCTTTGCCGGGATGGTCTGGGAGGACTGGAGGCCTATTATCCTGAACACAACCCAAGCCAGGTGCATCGCTACCTTGACTTGGCCCAAGAAGCAGGGATCCTCGTTACCGGCGGTTCAGACTTCCACGGACCAGCAGTCCCCAGCCATCCAACCGGCGACAGCTTGCCAGCCCCCGGCAGGGTGTTCCATTCCCGACTGGGAAGCATCGACCTGCCGGCCCAAGACGTTGAACGTTTCCTGGCTTGGGGCAGAACTCACGGGTAGGAGGAACGGCAGTCTGCCCCTACAGCGGAAGGGTTTGCTGGTTATCCTCCTCGCGCTCGACGACGGGCTCTGGGACTACACGTGCGACAGCTACGACGCGGTCTTCCTCGCCGGCACGGATCAACCGCACACCCGAGGCATTGCGCCCCAGGGTGGGGATCGACTTGGTCTCCATGCGAATCAGCTTGCCGTTTTGGGTGATAGCGATGATATCGTCTCCCTCGGCTACCATCCGGCCGCCGACGACCAAGCCGGTCTTCGCCCGCACTCGGAAGGCAATCACTCCCAATCCACCCCGCTTATGCACCGGGATCGATTCAGGACGCATCTTCTTGCCCAGACCGAGTTCAGCGATTAAAAGCAATTTGCGGCCCGGCATCACAGGTTCCATCCCCACCACGACATCGCCTTCGCGCAGGCGAATCCCCCGCACCCCTCCTGCCGAGCGTCCCATCGGGCGCAAGTCGGAGGCGCGGAAACGAGCCGCATAGCCCATCCGGGTAAAGACCACGACAGCGTTCTCGGCACTGGTGCGGCGCACCTTGCAAAGCGCGTCGCCTTCCTTCAGCAGGAGAGCGCGGATTCCCCTTCGCCCGGCGTTGCGGAACTCGGCCAGCAAGGTGCTCTTAGTGGTCCCCCTGTTGGTGACCATCACCAGGTAATCCTCGGCGCACTCGTTCGGGA
>JBAXQG010000115.1:0-3084 GCA_037131855.1 bacterium | reverse complement strand
CGAACTGCTAGCCTTGGATCCTGCTTGCGACAGCCTCCACAATATCACCTCCGGCTATGCCTCGAGGATTCAAACTATTTCACTTGATGAACCCGCCATCATCCAAGATCTGGACACGCCTGGGGATTATGAGCAACTAATGGAGAAGGAGGAGTTAAATGAGGGACTTTGAGTGCCTGGCGCCTTGCTCACTGGGCGAGGCGCTGAAGCTCCTTGCCCAGAAGGATGGCCATACTTGGCCGTTGGCTGGTGGAACGGATCTTCTGGTCCGAATGAAAGATGGTTCGGTGAAACCGGAGCGAATCGTCGATCTGCGGCTCGTCGCTGAATTGCGCGGGATTCGTGAGGAAGAGGGAATGGTATGGATCGGCGCGATGACGACTCACAACGAAGTAGCTTCCTCCCCCCTGATCCAAGCCAAAGCTCCTCTACTTGCCGAAGCATGCCGTCAAATTGGCAGTTGGCAGATCCGGAACTTGGGGACCTTGGCAGGAAACCTGATCAATGCCTCCCCGGCTGCTGATTCCGTCCCGCCCCTCTTTACCCTGGAAGCGGAGGCGACACTTGCCAACGCTCATGGGGAAAGGATAGTGCCGGTGGCCAGGCTCGCTGAAGGGCCAGGCCGAACCTGTCTGGAGAAGGATGAATTGCTGACATCGATCCGTTTCCGGCCCTTGCCGGAGGCTGCCGTTTCGTTCTTCCTGCGAGCCGGTCAGCGTCGCGCCCTGGCGATATCCAAAACGAGCCTTGCCTTCATTGGCATCCTCGATGATCGCCGTTCCACCTGGAAAGAAGTGCGGATCGCCCTCGGCGCAGTGGCGCCGACGGTAATCCGCGCTCGTCGGGCAGAAACCTACCTGGTTGGGAAACCGTTGCGGCGGAAAGCGCTGGAAGAGGCAGCCGCCCTGGTCAGCGAAGAGGCGAAGCCCATCGCCGATGTGCGATCCACCATCGAATACCGTCGTTTGGTCACCGGGAACCTACTGATCCAAGGTCTTTGGCCTTTGATGAAGGAGGATTGAGATGCAAGAGAAACACCCTGCCGGGGGCTATCAAGCTGCCGGGGGCTATCAAGCTGCCGGAGTCTTGAATGTCACACCTCGTACGCTCAACCGGCTGGAGCGTCGCACCAGCTTCGGGGAGGTTGAGTTTACCTTGACCGTGGCGCAAGCCGTCCAAGAAGCCAACCGTTGCCTTTATTGTTACGATGCGCCATGCATCCAAGGATGTCCAGCTCGAATCCAAATTCCTGAGTTCATCGCCCGCATTCGTTCGCACAACCTCACCGGGGCAGCCGAAGTGATCTACCGGGATAACCCCTTGGGCGCCATCTGCGGCCGCGTCTGCCCAGTTGAGGCGCTCTGTCAAAAAGGGTGTACCTCTTGCCGCATCAACAAACCGATCGCCATCGGCTCCTTGCAGCGGTTTGTTTGTGATTTGGCCATTCAGGAGGGTCGGATCGCCTTCCAGGATGAAACAGCCGTGAAGGGGAAAGTGGCAGTGGTGGGGGCGGGCCCCGCCGGCTTGTCTTGTGCTCATTATTTACGACAGCTCGGTTGTGATGTGGATCTTTTTGAAAGGGAAGAGACAGCCGGGGGACTGTTGCGCTGGGGGATTCCCAGCTACCGGTTGCCAGAGGAAGTGGCAAAGAGGGAAATCGACAATATCGTGAAGAGCGTCGCCCTGCACCAGAAAGCTCTTCTGGGCGCGCAAGCGGAGGATTTTCTCGAGCAGTATGACGCCATCTTCCTGGGGATTGGCCTTTCATCTCCTGTGTACTTGCGAATTCCCGGCGCCGATTTGCCGGGCGTCTACGCCGCAGCGACTTTCTTGCGAGCCTTGCGCGAAGAGAAAGGCGCCGATTTCGCCTTTTTTGGCAAGGAGATCGCTGTCATCGGCGGCGGGGCGACGGCCCTGGATGCGGCACGCTCGGCAATTCGCCTCGGGGCGGCCAAGGTTGCCGTTCTCTACCGGCGAACGATAGAGGAGATGCCGGCCTTTTCCAGCGAGATAGAGGCAGCTTTTCATGAAGGGGTCGATTTCCTCTGGCTTACATCCCCTGTGGAAATTATCCAGGTGGATGGTCGTCTAAAGCTGATCTTGGAGAGCATCCGCTTGGGCGAGCCGGACGAGTCTGGCCGCGCATCGGTGATACCCACCGGAGCCAAGACAAGCTTCCTGGCCGATGCGGTGCTGGTGGCCATTGCCAGCCAGGCTGAGCCGGCCAGCGCGGAAGGCTGGAAAGATCACCCCAAGGTCTTTCGCGGGGGCGATCTCGTAGGCGGAGCCACTGTGGTGCAAGCTGTCGCCGACGGCAAAGAAGCCGCCTTGCGCATTATTTCTTCCCTCGAAAAAGGAGGTTCCTGATGAAGCCGGATCTTTCGCTTACGTTCTGTGGCGTACGCTTTCCCAATCCTTATGTGTTGGCTGCAGCTCCTACCACCGATTCGGCGGATCAAGTAGCCCGGGCTTTGGAGGCAGGGTGGGCCGGCGCTGTAATGAAGACCACCTCCGTGGAGACCGAAAATGTCGAGTTGGTCTACCCTCAAATGGGGGCGATCGAGCTGGAAGGGAAAAAACTGAATGGTTTGATCAACATCGACTTGATTTCGGAACGGCACATCGACCTGGTTGAGCAAGACATTCGCCGTCTCAAGAAGGAATACCCTGGAAAAGTGATCCTGGCTTCGATCATGGGTTCTCGCAAGGAACACTGGCAAGAATTGGTGCAGAGGCTGGAGGCAGCCGGCGTTGACATGATCGAATGTTCTTTCTCCTGCCCGCACGGGATGCCGGAGCGGGGGATGGGAGCAGCGGTCGGTCAGAACCCGGAGTTTACCGAACGAACCGCCCGGTGGGTGAAAGAAGCTGCCAAGCGAGTTCCAGTAGCGATAAAACTAACCCCCAACATCACCGATATCCTCCCTATCGCTCTTGCCGTAAAGCGTTCCGGCGCCGACGCCATTGTGGCGATCAACACCGTGCTGGGTTTGATCGGAGTGGACATCGACACTTTCTCGCCGCTTCCTTCGGTCGATGGCATCGGCATCTACGGCGGCTTCTCCGGGCCGGCGATCAAGCCAA
>JBAXQG010000114.1:0-3104 GCA_037131855.1 bacterium | reverse complement strand
CGCCAAGAACCCCGGCCAGCGTAGCCAGCATTGGGCTGCGCGTGTCTCCCGCTCCTCGCAAAGCGCCACCCAGGACATTGAATACGGCCAAGCCGGGTTGTTCCAATCCACCCAACTGGATGGCGACACTGGCCAGGGCGATCACTTCCGGTGTGCTGCCGAAGAGGGAGGCCAGTTGACGGCCGAAAATGAGGAAAAGCAGGCCGAAAGTACCCAGCACTGCCAAGCTGAAATACATGGTGCGCCAAGTGCTGCGCTCGGCCATAGCGGGTTGCCCCGCTCCAATGTACTGGCCGCTAAGCGTTGTGCCGGCTACCCCGAATCCCCATCCAGGCATATAGGAGACCGACTCGATGCTGTTGGCAATCTGGTGAGCGGCCAAGGCAACTTCCCCTAACGCGGAGACAAGGCGCATGAAGACCAATTGCGCGCTGCGGAAAATGAGTTGTTCCCAGAAAGCCGGACCGGCCAGGCGAATGATCTGCCGGATCAGTCGCCGCCGCGGGAGAAGATGGCGCGCCCGCAAATAGAAGTCGCCTTGGCCGCGCCAAGTAAGGAAGAGGACGATCAACCCCCCTCCAGCATTGGTAGCGAGGATAGCCAGAGCCGCCCCCCGCACGCCCATGGCAGGAAACCCCCAAGCACCGAAAATCAGTGCATAGGCCAAAGGGATATGAAGCAGGTTGACCAAACCTGCGACCATCATCGGTGTCCGAGTATTGCCGCTTCCGCGCATCCCGCCAAAAAGGACAATCCCAGGGAAGAAAAGCAGATTTCCTACGAGAAGCGCTTGCAGATAATAGGCGCCCAAAGTTACGGCTTCCCCTTGAAGTCCCATCAGGCGCATCAAGGAGTCGGCCAGGGGGAAACCAGCCAGAAGGACGACCAGCGCGCTGACGAACGAGAAGACGAGCGCCTGGCCGAGAATCTCTCGCCCGAAGGAGGGATCATCAGCGCCCCAGGCTCGAGCCATCAATGAGGTGGAGGCTACTGCTAGGGAGGCGAATAGATTGCTAATCACGAAATTGATGAAACCGCCAATCGCTAAAGCCGAGAGAGCAGCCGGGTTCTGCAGCCAGCCGATCATCAAGGTGTCGGTAAAGGTGGCCGCGGTCAGGAGTAGATTTTCGGCGACCGCGGGAATAGCCAGCGAAACGATAGCCCGGTTTAAGGCTGGGCCGGGTTGGGAAGGAAGGCGGACCGACCGGTTCAACGAGGGTCCGGCTATTTTCGCGGCAGGGTCAACCAGACGCGCGTGCCCTTTCCTAGCTCGGACTCAATCCCCATACGGCCACCATGCGCTTCCACCAGTGCCTTGCTGAGAAAAAGGCCAAGGCCTGATCCGGAAGCGCTGAAGGATTGCGCCGAGTTGCTGCGGAAGAATCGCTCGAAGATGTGAGGTTGCTCTTCCCGAGAGATTCCCAGGCCGTGGTCCCGTATGGCCAAGGTGACCTCGGTTTTCTCTCCACTCAACGAAAGAGTCACTTTCCCCCCTACTGAAGAATATTTGATGGCATTGGAGAGCAGATTTCCCAAGACTTGCAGGATTCGCTCCCGATCCAGATAGAGTGGTTGCAACTCTTCCGCTGCCTCCAACTCAAGGGCTAACTTCTTCGATGAAGCCTCAGGTTCCATTCGCTGCAGGGATTCCCGGGCCAAAGCAAGAAGATCGTGCGGTTGGCGGTAAAGCTCCAGCGAGCCTGAGGTGAACTTGGAAGTTTCCAGCAGGTTCCCTACCAAGCGTTGAAGGCGTTCACTGGAACGCATCAAAAGATCGCGATAGTCGAGAAGGAAGTGAGCCCGTTTGTCCAGCGGAAGCTGATCCAACATTTCCAAGGTCGCTGCGATGGAAGCAAGCGGTGTTTTCAGCTCGTGAGAAACCGAGTAGAGAAAGTCCTCGCGCACAGCTTCCAATTTGCGAATACGTTCGATGTCCAGTTCTAGTTGAGTGCGAACCTTTAGTTGTATTTGGTAAAGACGGGCGTTCTCTAAAGCAATGGCTATTTGTGAGGCTAGAAGGCTAGCCAACCGCATCTCTAACTCACCGAACTGGAAGAGACCTAGTTTTGCCATGGTGAGCGCGCCGAGTATTGATTCTCCCACCTTCAGCGGAACGCTGATCATCGACTCGTCGACAAAGTCCGTCCCTGGGATGTGGCGTCCGCGCGGCTCACGCTCGGCGTCGCCGGATAGCAAAGGCTGGCCTGTAGCTGCCACCCAGCCGGTGATGCCATCGCCTAAATGGAGGGTCATGGTGGCGAATAGCTTCTCTTCCTGGGGAGAGTATCGGCCAGGGGCGCAAACTGCCACCTCGGGATAAAGAACCTGGGTTTTCTCATTCAACCGGTATAGGCGAATGTTGTGCGAGCCGATAAAAGCCCGCACCTCCTCCAGGGTTTTGCGCAAGACTGTGCGCAAGTCCTCCTCTCCCAAGGCGATGGCCACGCCAGCTCGGTCCAAAAGGGCGATGATCTCCAATTGTTTCTTGGCCAGGGTATAGAGGCGCGCGTTGACCAAAGCGGCTGCCAGGGGGTGAGCCAATTCGGCCAAAACCTCTGGTTGGGGATCCTCCAAGGGTTGGTCGCGGAAGGAGAAGAGAACCAGGCAGCAAAAAGCTCCACCATGAAAAAGTGGCCAGGCAACGATCCATTGAAACCCTTGCGCCGACAGCCACTTCGTTTCCGGCAACTCTTCGCAAGCGCTTGGATCAAGGGGCCAGGCTGTATCTCGTTCGGACGCTAGCTTGGCCAGAGAACCGGAAAAAAGGACCAATGGGAAAGCCGGCTCCTGATCAAAGAGAGGCTGCAGCACTTGGTTTTGCGATTCCAACCAAAGGAAATCGGCGCGCTCGAATCCCCATTGCTCTTTGGCCAACTGGACAAAGCGCTGCCCCATCTCCTCCGCATCGAGGGAGAGTGCCAATGCTTGTTGGACGGATCTCACCAGGCCAATCCCTTCTGCCTTGGCATCCTTGGATCCTTCTATTTCCTCCAGCTTGTTCGCAATTTGTCGATTCGTCGCTTGTTCGCTCATAGTGTAAGCCATCTTACCAAAAAGCGAATAAAAATGAGCACCGGGCGTTGGACCCGGTGCTCGGAAAATCA
>JBAXQG010000113.1:0-3135 GCA_037131855.1 bacterium | reverse complement strand
CGCGCCGGCAAGATCGGCTTCATCTTCCAGAGCTTCAACCTGCTTCCCCGCACCACCGCCCTGGAGAATGTGGAGCTTCCTCTCGACTACCAGGGTGTGCCCAATGCCCGCAAACGGGCGGAAGAAGCGTTGGAATGGGTAGGATTGTCCGACCGCCTGCACCACCGACCCAATGAGCTCTCCATCGGCCAGCAACAGCGCGTGGCCATCGCCCGGGCCTTGGTCACCCACCCCTCCCTGATCCTGGCCGACGAGCCCACCGGCAACCTGGACACCCGCGCCTCCCAGGAAATCATGTCTCTCTTGCAGACCGTCCATCGCCAGGGCGGGACGCTGGTTTTGATCACCCACGAGATGGAGATCGGGCAACATGCCCAGCGCGTCGTCCGCCTGCGTGACGGCCTCTTGGTCTCTGACGAGAAAGTGGCCGATCCGCTTGATGCCAGGAAACCGGTGACAGCGGCAACCCTCCAGGAGCAAACCCATGTCGCTGTGGCGTAGTGTGCAGATGGCCTGGCGAGCCCTTTCTCACAACAAGGGTCGCGCCTTCTTAACCATGCTGGGGGTAATTATCGGCGTCAGCGCGGTGATCATGATGCTGTCTATTGGCGCGGGCACCCAGCTCTCGGTTACCAGCAGCATCGAAGGCCTGGGGACCAACCTCCTGATGGTTTCGCCCAGTCGAATCCGGGAGGGCAATATCGCCACCGGGAACGCTTCAGGAAGCCTGACCATAGCGGACGCCGATGCGCTTCGCGAGGTTGCTGGCGTCGCCATGTCCGTCCCGATAACCAGCCGTGGCTGCCAACTGATCGCCGGCAGCCTCAACACCAACTCCCAGGTGATCGGCACTACGGTGGACTATCCGGCCACGCTGAATGTGAGCGTGGAACAGGGGATCTTCTTCAACCAGAACGAGATCGATCGTTGGGATAAAGTGATCGTCTTGGGCCCGACTGTGGCTGAGACGCTCTTCCCGGAAGGGAGCGCACTGGGTAAAACGGTGCAGGTGGTAAGCAACCAGACCAAGGGTTTCTTCCGCGTCATCGGCGTACTGGCCTCCAAGGGGGGATCGGGCTTCAACAACCAGGATGATCAAGCCTTGATCCCGATTACCACTGCACAGAAGTTGATCTTCGGAAGCAAGACCCTCAGCGGCATCGACCTCCAGGTCACCTCATCAGACCAGATGGACCAAGTCACCACCCTGGCCACCGACACACTGCGGCGGCGGCACAATATCGCCACCGGCAAGACCAGCGACTTCACTATCCTCAACCAGGAAGAGATGCTGGGCACCCTCAGCTCGGTGATCGGAACGTTCACCACCCTTCTGGCCGGAATCGCCGGCATCTCCCTCCTGGTAGGCGGGATCGGCATCATGAACATCATGCTCGTCTCAGTCAGCGAGCGCACCCGCGAGATCGGGCTGCGCAAGGCCATTGGCGCCCGTTCCTCCACCATCACTACCCAGTTCCTGGTGGAAGCCATCATGTTGTCAGTGGTAGGTGGCGCGCTCGGCATTGTCCTTGGCTATGTGGGATCCACCCTGATCGGATGGCTGGGAGGATTGACCACTTTGGTGGACACCAATTCGGTCTTGCTGGGCTTCATCTTTTCCCTCGCAGTGGGAGTCTTCTTCGGCTACTACCCCGCTCGACGAGCGGCCAGCTTGAATCCGATCGACGCCCTGCGCTACGAATAAGGCGCAAAGGAGATAGAACAAATGCAAAAAAGAATCTTCACCTGGATCCTGGTCATAGGAATTGTGCTCGGTTTGGGCGCCTCCGCCGCAGCCAGTACGGGCAGCCAGCAAATCGAGGTGCAATACCGGGACATCTCCATCGTGGTGGATGGGAAGACCGTAGCCACCGAGGTGGAACCCTTCCTCTACCAGGATCGCACCTTCGTCCCCCTGCGAGCGGTAGCTGAGGCCTTGGGTAAAGAAGTCACTTGGGACCAAGAAAAAGGCCAAGTGATCATCGGGACGGCGCCTTCCGAACTCACCACCATTACCGCGACGAGTACAACCGGCAATGAGGACTCAACCGATTGGCTGTCCATCACTGCGCAGGGATCCTCTTTCCTGGCTGTGAGCTCGGGAGGAACCTTGTTGCGTTCCAGTGACGGCGAGGACTGGAAGTCCTCCACCATCCCGGGAGGAAACCACCTTCGCGCGGTGACCTCGACCTCAACCCCGAACCTCTTCGTGGTCGTGGGAGAGAACGGCGTCTGTTGGACCTCCCCGGACGGCAGCAACTGGACCGGGCGAGAGACCGGAACCCAGAGCAACCTGAACGGGGTCGCCTATGGTGGCGGCCTGTGGTTAATTGTTGGGGACGGCGGGCTGATCCTCACTTCGCCCGATGGGATCGAGTGGACTCCCCAGGCTAGCAGCGTGAAAACGCGTTTGCTGGGAGCTGCCTACGGGTCAAGCAGTTTCGAGACGAAAACCTATCTAGTAGTGGGAGAGGACGGCGCCTTGCTGACCTCTCCGGACGGGATCCAATGGACCGCCCGCTCCTCCGGAACCACCCAAGACTTGCGGACGGCCGTCTATCGGGAGAAGATCCCCTCCGGCTCCTTCCTGGCGATGGGCAATGGAGGGACCCTGCTCACCTCCGTAGACAGCGTCACCTGGCAAGCCTTGTCTTCCAATACCACTGAGAACCTGGTCACCCTCGTCAACACTGAAGATCTTTTGATGGCCTTGGGCCAAGGAGGAACCATCCTGAGCTCCTCGGACGGGAAACGTTGGAGATCCGGCGGCGCCCTTCCCCCCGGGGTTTTTCATGGGCTGGCCTTCGCCAATGATCTCTGGGTGGTCGTGGGAGAGAACGGCATTCGGGCTACTTCTTCGGACGGGGCGGAATGGAATGTGCAAAGCGTGGGGCAAGACCTCTACGCCATTGCCTGGGATGAAAGCCATCGCACCTTGGTAGGAGACAACGGAACCATTCTCTTTTGTGAAGACGGCCTCACCTGGACAGCCCAAAAGTCAGGCAGTTTGGCTTTCTTGCGCAGCGTAGTTTGGGGGCCAGATCTCGCCGTGGCTGTAGGCGCTTCCGGAACAGCCCTAACCTCTTCTGATGGACAGCGTTGGAATACGGTCAGCGTGACCACTTCCGCTTTTCT
>JBAXQG010000112.1:0-3151 GCA_037131855.1 bacterium | reverse complement strand
GCCGGGGGCTGTCAAGTCGCCGGGGGCTGTCAAGCTGCGGCAGGGGTGTTTGCCTGCCGCAGGCCGTCTACTCCAAGGGGCAGTTCGGTATAAACCCTAGTTCCCCTTGGCAGCGTTATCGAGCTTATCCAGGATTGCCTGTGGAACGGGGAGAGCCAATGCGCCGGAGACGACTTTCTCATAGACTTCTGCGAATTTCTTCTGCGCGTCGGCGGGAACGAAGTTGACATACCCCGGCGCCAGCAGCGGAACGGTGATATAGCCTTGTTCCGCGCCGACAATGAGCGGTCCTCCCCAGGTGACAGTCCCATCCAACAGGTTCTTCAACTCGAGGGTAACCAGATCTTCATTGGAGCTGCCGACTGACCCGATGACAGTGCCAGGCGCCTTGTCGAACCCGATGGTGTCGAACCAGATCATGTAGGCGTTACGTTTTACCGCAGCGCTGACCACCCCGGCGTTGCCGCTGCCGGCGATCGCGCCGAGACAATCGACGCCCTCATCAATCAAGCTATTAGCCAGAGATTCAGCCTTCACGGCGTCGAACCAGTTGCCCAACATCGCGGTCTTCAACTCAAAGGCTGGATCGACAGCCTTCGCACCCGCCTCGATGCCGGGGATGATCAGATCATCCATCATGGTGTAGTGCTGGCCATAGATGAGGCCGATCTTCTTGTCCGGATTGGCGCCGGGCAGGGTGCTGGTTGAGACGAGGGCCATCATGTATCCATAGAGGTAACCTTGTTGATACTTGTTGAGAAATGCGGTGAAGATATTTTTATTGCCGGTAACATAAGAATCGTTCACCAGGAATTTTACATTCGGCACTGTCTGGGTTACTTTGACTACTAGCGGACCCAAGGCTTCGTTGGAAGTATAGATGACGTCAAATTTTCCGGAAGCAGCGAAAGAGGTGAGCTGTTCCAGCCACTTGGACTGATCGAAGCCGGCCTCGAAAACTTCCACGGTCAAGCGCTTGTCGCGCAAGGCAGCTCTCTTGGCGCCGTCGGCCAGCGCATCATAGGGCGGGCTATCCCCCAGGCGGCCGGGGATAAAGACGCCCAATCGCACACTGGTCGGTGCGGGAGGGGTTGTGGGGGTGGGTGAGGGAGATGGGGTAGCGCTCACTGTTGCGGTTGGTTTCGGGGTTGGCGTAGACGTAGGCGTGCTGCTTGCACAGCCGAAGCTGGTGAGCAAAATGGCCGCCGCCAGGAATACTAAAATGGGTTTGCTGAGTCTCATTTCAAGAATTACCTCCTAATTGATCTACCGTACTGATTCCTCACGTACATCTTCAAGCGAAACCTTCTTTTCCTCCTTCATCGGGGGCTTGACTTCTTTTTCACCGACCGGATAGTTGTAGATCATTCTATAGCTGTGTCAATCTGCTTTCACAACAGCCCGTATCACAAGTATCTTGAATGAAATGGTCTTTTGTCAAGCGAAAATGGGCAAGGCAGTGGGTTCGTCGATGGGTACTTGATTTGCCGTCCACGCAGTCGCCAAAACCTGCAGCAATTCACTTTTGTCTGATTTCCAGCAGAAAATGATTTGGCCTGGAGCGTTTGCTCCAGGCCAAATATGCGTCAGTTTTCGGGGATCTTTCAGCTGCCCTTGGCCGCAGCGTTGATCTTGTCCAAGACTGCTTGGGGAATAGGAAGGGGTTTGCTTCCACTGATCACTTTGTTGTATTCAGCCTCGTACTGCAGCCGGGTCGATTCCGGAACGGTCAACCATGCCGGAGCTTTCAGCGGGGAGGAGACGTAGCCTCTCTCCGCACCGAAGACCTCCGAGGCGCCCCATTTGACGGTTCCTGCCAACAGCTCATCCAAGTCTTTAGACACCATATCGCTGATCTGCGACTCTACCGAGCCGACGATCACTCCTGGAGCTTTGTCAAAGTTGGCCGAGTCGTAAGTCACCATGTAGATGCCCTTCGTCTTGCAGGCGTTGATGACACCAGCCAGACCGCTGCCGCAAATCGACCCCATCACATCGACGCCCTCGTCGATGAGGGTGTTGGTCAGGGATTCCGCCTTGGCAGCGTCAAACCAGTTGCCCAACATCACCGTCTTCACTTCGAAAGCCGGATCAACGGCCTTTGCGCCAGCCTCGATGCCGGGGATGATCAGGTCATCCATGGTGGTGTAATGCTGTCCGTAGATGAAGCCGATCTTCTTTTCTGGATTGGCGCCGGGCAGGGTGCTGGTGGAGACCAAAGCCATCATGTACCCGTAGAGGTAAGACTGCTGGTATTTGTTGATGAAAGAGCAATAGATGCGATCGTTGCCCGTCACCCAAGAGTCGTTCACAATGAACTTCACATTGGGAACCTGTTTGGCCACTGCAGCCACCATCGGTCCCATCGACTCGTTGGAGGTGTAGATCGCATCGTAGTTGCCGGAGGCAGCCATCGAGGTCAGTTGTTCAGTCCACTTGGACTGGTCGAAGCCGGCCTCAAAAACATTGACGGTGAGGCGCTTGTCGCGCATCGCCAACCGCAAAGACATGTCTGCCAATTTGTCGTAGTCCGGGCTGTCTCCCAGGCGACCCGGAATGAAGACACCCAAGCGCACGCTGCTGGGGGTTGGGGGGGTGGTGGGCGTCGGGGAAGGGGAGGCAGTCTGGGTCGGGGTGGGAGTTGGCGTGGGGGTGGGAGTGCTTGGTTGCGCACAGCCTACGGCCGTGAGCGCCATAATGCCGGAAATGAGAAGAACGAACAACTTTTTCCAGTTCAAGCGTATTCCTCCTTGAGGTTCAACCGTTTTTCACTTGCCGAAGCTACTCTATCCATCTCACGCGCGCCCCTCTTCCTGACCATGCCTCCTTTCCGGTGGAAAATAATGACTCGCGTTTTCTCTATTATAGGAGATCGGCAAAGTTGTGAAATGGTTATCCTGCGCATTCTCTTGGGATGACCAAAACAACAGTGTCAAGAAGCTCTTCGGTGATCGTTTTCCAGGGGACGATGTCCTTGACATCCGTCTGATGGAAGGTTATTTTGCAAATGATTTACATAAAGCGGAAATGAATGTAGGCAACCCTCTTTTAAGAAGGAGGCACAGAATGGATCTGTCAGTTCAATTCAAGAGTCTCACCTTGAAGAACCCCCTGCTCGTTTCAGCAGGAGAGCACGGCCGAAATGGGGACG
>JBAXQG010000111.1:0-3193 GCA_037131855.1 bacterium | reverse complement strand
ACCACGTTGAAGGGGAACCAAATGTTCCCTTCCATCGATGGCGACCGCGTGGTCTATCTGGATGCCCGCCAGAACACCAATTTTACCGACATCTATTACTACGATCTGGTGCTGGAGAAAGAGTTCCCGGTTTGGATTCACAATCCCAACCGTCCTGCAGCTGCCGGAGTGCCAGTCATCTTCGGAGACAAGATTATCTGGGATGTGAACTGGGACAACGGGAACGCCTACCTTTACATGTACCACATCGCCACTGGTCAGACCTCCATCTTGGCCGAAGAAGCCGGCACCAATACTAACCGCAGCTCAATCTACCGTCTGGCTGTGTATGGCAATTGGATCGCCTACACCCTTTACAAAGACGGCATCCGGCAGGTCAAAGTGTGGGATATCAATGCGGGGAAAACCTTTGTCCCGGTGCCGTCTCAACTGGGGCAAGACTCTCCCGCCCTGTGGGGAAATACCTTGGTTTGGCAAGATAAGAGCGGAACTAAAGACAAGATCGGTTATATCACTTTGGTTCCCGAGGCTCCGCCGGCCTCTCCCTTCTTTGACACGGAAGACCACTGGAGCCGTCCCTGGGTGGAAAGTCTGGCCAATCGCGGGTTGGTCAAGGGGTTAGATGACGGCACTTTCCGCCCGGATTCGCTGTTGACCAGAGCTCAGTTTTGTCAGATGTTGGCCAATTCATTCCCTACTCAAACGACCAGTACACCTCGGTCTTTCCCTGATGTGGACTCTTCGGCCTGGTATGCCCCAGCCGTCCAAGCTGCCGTTGATTCGAGCTGGATGATCGGTTTCGATGACGGCAGTTTCCGCCCCAACGAGCCCTTGACCAAAGCCCAGGCCATTACCACCTTGACCCGTACGTCTTCTCTGCCCGTGCGGGAGGGAACCGCTCCCTTTACAGATGTAGACGGTCACTGGTCTCAGGCAGCCGTTTCTGCGTTCTTTCTGGCCGACCCTCCTCTTTTGGAAAGCCGCTTTTACCGATACCTTGCTCCACGCGGAGAGTTGAGCCCCGATCAGCGCATCACTCGCGGCCAGGCGGCGATGTTGATGGCTTCCGCCCTGCGCTTGCCGATGATAACCTCGACGCCATCGCCTACGACTACCCCTTCTCTCGTAACTACTGCTACTCCGACGCCTTCCGCTACGGTGACACCAACTCCCGCAGCCACAACAACTCCAACAGCGATACCTGTTCCCACACCATGAAAGGACAACTTGCCTTGACTTGTAAAAAGTGCGGCGCGGAAAACCCCAATGACGCTGTCTTCTGTTTCCAGTGCGGCAACAGCTTCAAGAATCATTCACGCGTCCCTTGGGGAGTGTGGGCAGGAATCATTGCTTTGGTCGTCATCGGCATCTCGGCGCTTCTTCTGTGGCCCCATCTTGTTCCCCCCAGCCCGCCGCGCCTGATCCCCGACCTGGCTGATCTAGTCCCCTCCGACTGCGGTCTTTCTCTCACTTTGCGCAACAGCAGCGATGCCAATTTGGCGCAGACCTGGAGACAGGCCGGAGTCAGCGATTTGTTGCAGCAGGCTGCCGATTTCCTACCCCTGGGCGGGCGAGAGCAAGGCGTCCTGAAAGAAGTATTTCTTCCCCTCTTGCGATCCCACCTGCAGATTGCCGCGCAATGGGCGGATGACGGCAAAATGACCTGGTTCGGCTTGGCTGAGGTCATTGATCCCGACCAGTTCCCTGCACAGATGGACCTCCTTGCTGACTCTCTAGGCCAGTTGGGAACGGAGGTTTCTTCGCTCTCTTTAGAGGAAGGTTCAGCCTGGCGCTGGCAAGGGCAAAGCTCTCTTTTTCTCTGCCTGCGCTCCGGGATGCTTTTCCTTGCTTCCAGCGAGGAGAATCTCCGCTCGCTGCTTCAACCGTCAGCGCCTTTGCGCTTGCGAGACAATCCAGACTATCGCAAAGCCAAAACGGACTACCCGGCCAGTTCAATCTTCCTCTATGCGGATTTCCAACGTTTGCCTGATTTCCCCCCCCAATTGGGAACAATGGTATTAGCTGTCCCAGCACTGGAAGGGGAAATTCAATTGAAAGGGGAGTGTGAAGCGGACTTAACTGCCTTGCTGGGCGGGGTCGGAAACCCGCTGACCTCTCTCCTGACTGAGGCGGCGGCAAATTCCGCCAGCTTCCAGAGCGTTCCCCCTGAAGCCGCTTTTGCCTTATCCGGGCCGGGCTTTTTCGGAGAACTGGCAGATTTCCTCATTCAGCAAGGAAGCCTGGAGTTTCCCCCCTTTGATTTTAGCTGGCTGGAAGGTGAAACAGAAATCTCTCTTACGCCGGGAAATGATCTCCTCACCGGCCTTGGTGTGCGTTTTAGCCTTACCCCAAGTCAGCATCAAGCCGGAGTCAGGGCGATAGGGGGAATCGTAGAGTTAGCTGCCATGATTGAGCAAGTCGCCCTGCAAGAGGAAGAGGTGGAAGGTCTCACGGTTACCAGCCTCCAGTTGGGGGACAGTCAATTGCTCTACACCTTCTCGCCGGACGCATTCTATCTGGCCTTTCGCTCGGAAACGATGGAGATGCTCCTGCGCGCTCGCAGCAGCGGCGTCTCATTGGCTCAACGGGAAGATATCCGCAAAGTTTTGCCTTCGCTCAGCGCCTACTCCTGGAAGCTTTACGCTCAAAGCAATCTGTTGAACATTTTGCGCGCCCAGACAGGGGCGATCGCGGCTGCTCCAAGTGCCGGAACGGTGGATGGGACATTGTTGTTGGGAATCAAGTTGCTGCCTGACCGTGTGCTGGTGGAGGGGCGTTTTCTGACGACTGCTACTGCCAATTCACCCTAGGCAGCAGTGACGCAGCCTCTCTGAATATCCGTGCGGCGCTCTTTCCAGTGGCTTATCATATTGGCGGTATTTTCTGTCTCTTTCGGGTCGATCTTGGCGCGTCTTTCTGGAGACCCGCCCCTGGTGATCTCCTTCTGGCGTGTAGCGCTGGCTTCCCTCTTGCTTTGGCCCTATGTACTTGGCCGGGAGCGGGGAGCTCTGCTGGCGATGCCTGCGCGGGAGATCGGCCTGGCCGCTCTCTCCGGGTTGGCTTTGGCCTTGCATTTCGCCGCCTGGATCAGCTCGCTCTTCCTGACCACTGTTTCCAACGCCACCGTGCTTGGATCCACCTATGTGATCTTCACCGCCCTGGCTGAGCGTGTTCACCTGCGGCGCGCTTTCCC
>JBAXQG010000110.1:0-3206 GCA_037131855.1 bacterium | reverse complement strand
GCTGGATCTTTGTCATCCCAATAGCTGCTGCCGTTACGTTACTCTACCTTTTGGCGACCCGCCTTTTCCGTTTCTATTGAAGCGCTCCACTAGACAGCCTGCGGCAGCATGTCTAGCTATTCCAATCGTTTCTTTGCAGGTGGCGCCTCGTAAAGGGCAGGATCTTCCTTGACGAGGCTGGCTGGCTCTGGGGCGGCCTTCTCGAAGTGAAGTTTGGCGGTGGCAAAGAGGTCGGCGGTTTCCGCTTTCAAGTATCGCGCGGCCATTCGGCAATACCCCGGGTCTATGTCCACGCCAATGCTGTTGCGGCCCGTGCGTAGGGCCGCAATCATCGTTGTGCCAGACCCGCAGAAGGGATCGAGAACGGTGTCGCCGGAGAATGAGAACATGCGCACCAACCGGGTCGCCAGTTCAAGGGGAAAAGGAGCCGGGTGCTGTTTGGTGGATGCTCCGGTGATGTTCCAAATCTGTTGAAACCACCGGCCGAAGTCGTCTTTGGCGATTCGGCTTTCGTCTCTTTGCGTGTTAGTCGGTTGCCGGTAGCCCCCCGGCTTCCTTTGCATGAGGATGAATTCCATGTCGTTCTTGATGATGGCGTTTGGCTCGTATGGTTTCCCCAAGAACTTCGAGCCGTTTCTCACCTCGTAAGAAGCGTTGGCAATCTTGTGCCATATAATCGGGTTGAGGTTATCGAAACCGATACGACGACAGATGACGCAAATGTCAGCATGAAGGGGGAAGACAAGGTGCCGTCCAAAATTACGCCTGGCTACGCAAACGTCACCGACGACGCAGACTAAACGTCCCCCGGGCGCTAGGATTCGGTAGACGTGCCGCCAGACTTTCTCCAACTCGAAAAGGAATGCCTCGTAGTCCTGAATGTGCCCAAGTTGATCCGGGTTCTCGTTGTACCGTTTGAGATTCCAATAGGGCGGTGAAGTGACCACAAGATGGACTGACTCCTCTGGCAAGAATGAAAGGCTCCTCGCGTCCCCATTGATCAGTCTATGAGTCGTTGCTTCCATGTCTTCACACAAACGCGGTCAAATGGCCAACGAGGACTCTGGCAAACCGCTCAATGGATAGGTCATCCGCCGGCGTCGCAAATACGCCTTCACTTCCATTTCCTCGCATCGATGTGATGAAGGCTGAGGCCGTATAGTGGCGTTCAAGAACGAGTTTCCGGCAGAAAAGTTCGTACCGACGGCGATATGATGCGCCAACGAATTCTGGGAAGACCTTGAAATGAGGCTCTCGCACCTTGACGGGCCTTGAGAGGCAGCGCAGTCCTCCAACATGAAGAAGTAGCCAAGGAACGGCTGAGGACTAGCAAAGTAGGCGTGTTCCCGATAAGCGGTCCAAAGGTCGAGAGCGCTTCCTATCGCCTCTTCGGTTCGATTGTTGAAGTTGTTGCCGAAGGACGGCCCAACCTGCGACTTGGCTTCAATGGCAACAAGCAGCGTGTTGTTGCGGATGACGAGTAAGTCCCATTCTTTTGTGGGGCGAAAGAACCCAGGTAGCTCAACGTCTTTGTTCTGGTAGGCACAAGACGCGGGAATCCCGGTAGTGACGATGAGTTCCATGAAGAGATCCATGAACCCATCCATCTGGGCTCCGCCCGTCACGGCGCTGCGCAGTCCCTGGTCGGTTTTTCCGGTCTGCTTCTGTTTGTCCCGTTGCGTCGCCCGCGTTCCCCAGTAGTGGGCAACAGCCTGGCCAGTGCGAGCGGGCAAGTCCCTCAATATGTCATCATGTTTCATGGGCTTGGTGTATCAGGTTCTCGGCTTTCTTTCAACCGGCCAACGCTCCGATTTAGCAGCAGAGCGCCAGCACCATCCGCTTCTACTGCTTGTTAGGCGTATCCTGGATATCGTTGCCGTCCACGTCGAGGTCCGTCGGGCCGTCTCTCCACTTTGTGTATAAGTCCAGGTCATCGCCGTTAGGCGTCGAGTTCGGTTGGTCGAACTGAAGACGCGTCGGAAGTAGGACAGCCTCACCGAAGACCAATACTTCGCCTCGTTCCAAGTCTGCAAGAATGCTGGCCAAGTCTCTTTCGTTCTCGGGAACGAGGATACGGACGGCGGCTTGATCGTCGTGATTCGTAATCCGCAGGGATCGGGGCGTGTCAAATCACCGAACCAGGCAACCAAACAGAGGATCGTTGCCTCAGCAAAGCCTGCCTCGATCGAGGTGAACCACATCCACCTCGTCATGGGGTAAGATTTCCGCCTTGATCATCTTACGCCGTTATTCCAGACGACCCTTGAGATCGGCAGATCGCCACAACCCACAAAAAGAATACCTGCGAGAGGCTGCAACTCGGCCAGAAAATCATTTCGAAATAGCTGGGAAACTGACTAAAATCCCATTGGATCAGGAAGAAATGCTAAAAATAAAGACCTGACCCCAAGGTAACATTGCCAACCATGCTGTCTCTTACGTAGAATGGAGACTGGTTTCTACGAAAGGAGGGAATATAGATGGCCTTTTGTTCTAATTGTGGCAACAGTGTAGAGGATGGGGTGCGGGTATGCCCAAGTTGCGGCGTGAGGGTGGCTGGTCCTCCCTTGGCTGCTGCGTCTAGCGTGATGGCTTTCGACTGGGGGCAATTCCTCTCGGATCTGGCGTTGAAGCCAGCCGAGGCCTTCAAGTTGTTACGCCAAGCCAACCTCTGGTGGCTTCCCCTGGCTGTCCTTTTTACGGTCGGGCTCTTCTGGGGGATCAGCATCCTGATCGATACTCCCGGGTTGGCGGGGGGTTTCAAGGCGCGGCTCTTCTTCTCACGCTTGCTGATACCTTTCCTCTACGTGCTTTTCGAGGTAGCAGCATTGAAGCTGGTCAGCGGTTGGTTTAAGGGGTCAGGGAGCGATTTCCGGTCCTTGGCGAATAATGTGGCGGTCAGTTGGGCGGCCTTCCTCCCCTATGCCATTCTCGGTCTAATCCCCTCACGCGTCACTGACCTGATCTTCCTGATACTCTCTCTGCTCTTGCACCTCTGGTTGTTGACCGGCCTGCTGAAAGAGGAAGAAGGCTTGAAGATGGCGCCGGCTTTGCTGGTAGGAGCGATACCCTTCATCTTCCTGATTATACTTTTCGTCTTGCAGACAGGCCTCTTCGGGGTCTTCATCTAGCGTCGCACGATCGAGGAGTAAAACGAAAGAAGGGCTCTTTGGCCGGTTTGGCCAAAGAGCCCTTCTTCTTGCTTG
>JBAXQG010000109.1:0-3208 GCA_037131855.1 bacterium | reverse complement strand
GCCCCCGGCAACATGATAGCCCCCGGCAACATGATAGCCCCCGGCAGGGCGTTTACTCAGATTAGCCATCTCTCATACCTCCCGCAGAACCTTGCGCGCCCGGTCTGGCGTCAAGCGTCCAAAAGTTTCCTCATCAACCATCATCACCGGAGCCAAGCTGCAACAGCCCAAACAGGCCACCGATTGTACGGTGAAGCGACCGTCCGCGGTGGTTCCTCCTTCCTCCACGCGCAGTTGGTCGCAGATCGCTTCGCCAACCTCGGTGGCGCCACTGACATGGCAAGCTGTCCCGTGACACACTTTGCAAAGGTGCTTGCCGATCGGTTTTAGTCGGAATTGCGCATAGAACGTCACCACGCCGTAGATCTGGCTGGCTGGAATGCCCAGCCCAAGAGCCAAGGTTTCGATGGTCTCAGGGCGAAGACAACCCAACGCTTCCTGGGCTTCCTGCAAGATGGGGATTACCGCTCCTGCGGCGCCAGCGTGTTTCGTCAGGATCGCTCCCAGAATACTTGCTTCCGTCTCTTTCCTTGGTGAAATGCTGTTCTTCAGCTTTTTCCTGTTCTCGCTCATCTGTGCTTCCTTTCAATCATTGAATCGATCGCCGGATTACACTCCCAGCACGCTATTGAAGGGAGCGGACCCGAATAGATGTTATGGTTCACCGGTAACGGATGCTCTCGAAGCGATAGTATTGGACCGTCTCCTGCCGGTTAATTCCAGCTTTGGTCCGGGCGATCTGCACTTGCTGCTCAACCGACTCCACCCCCTCCAAATCGGGCAACAGGACGCCCCGTCGCCAGCCGCTTTGCACGATGACTCCGTACCGTTTGATGTCGAGCATGGCGGGACCGTCGATCAGTTCAGGGGGAGTGAGAAGGTCCACCGTGATCTCCAGTGCCTCCACCTCATCGCCTGCAACCGGTGGGAAACGGGGATCCCTGGTGGAGGCAGAAATTGCATTGGCCATTACTTCCTCCCGCAAGGATGGCGTTTGCGGCTCCAATGTTCCAATACAACCTCTTAAGGCCGGTCCTCGGTGCAACGAAACAAAGGTCGCCGCTCGAGCCGGAAGCTCCGGGGGAAGAGGCGTTTGCACGTTCTCCAGCAGCTTCCCTTCAAGGTGGGCAGCAATGGCCAAGCGAGCTAATCGTACCAGCGGATGTTCTGCCATTGATTGCATTGTAACCGATTCACCAGGATCAGGCAGCACCCATGGAACTAATTAATTATCAATTATTAATTACGAATTATGAATTATTAATTGTTCCTATGGATGCTGCCATCAATTCCAGCGGAAAAGCTAGGAAGCTTTGATCTTGAATAGGTGGTGGGCGTTGGCCCAGGTGGCAATTGCCAGCTCTTCCGCGTCGATCTGGCGCAAGTCAGCCAGAAAGCGCAGCACATTGCGCACCAAGGCCGGCTCGTTGCGCCCTTTCCGTTCTGGTTCCGGGCGAAGATAGGGGCAATCTGTCTCTACCAGAATACGGTCAGTAGGGATCTTCATGGCAGCTTCCTGAATAGGGCGGGCGGAGGGGTAGGTAATATTTCCGGCAAAAGAGATGTTAAAACCGAGGTCGAGAAGAGTACTGGCTTGTTGCCAGTCGCCGGAAAAACAATGCAGAACCCCGCCGATTTCCCCAGCCTTTTCCTCGCGCAGGATTTGGTTCATGTGAGGTTGAGCAGCGCGCTCGTGTACGATCAGTGGCAGTTTTGCCTCGCGGGCCAGGGCAATCTGAGCGCGGAAAACCTGTTGCTGCACGGAACGCGGAGAAAGATCACGGTAATAATCTAACCCGATTTCCCCCCAAGCCACCACTTTCGGCCCCAGTAAGCCCAGGAGAAAAGAGTAATCGCTGTCTTGTACCGTTTTAGCGTCGTGTGGATGCACTCCTACTGCAGCGAACAATTTCGGCCTCACCTTGGCCATCGCTACCGCCTCTGCAGAGTGGCGGAAATTGTCCCCCACCACGACCATCTTCTCTACCTCCGCCTCGCGTGCCCGCCGCAGTACATCTTCCAGGTCAGATTGGAAATCTCTGGCGAAGAGGTGAGTATGGCTATCGAAAAGGCGCATGGCGCATATTGTCCGCTGCCTGGGTGGATTGTCAATGGCAGTGCTTGGTCTTCACTGGTATATGGCCTCTTGATCCCGCCTTGCAGCTTTGCTGATTTTCCAAGCAGGGGGATTGCGATTCCATTCTCATCGACTTCGCCCGGTAAGGTAAATTCAGCTCAAAATACTATGGGTTGGCGCGATCATCCTCTCTAGGGTGGGGACTGGTCGCGTCTTTGCCAATCGCAGTTTCACTTCCTGGATCTTTTTCCGTCCGAGCCCGCTGTAGGGGGATGATCCGGAAGGAAAGATCCTGGAAAAAAGGAGAGAGATCTGCCTCCATTGTTTGGCGCAAGATTTCAATTTCCTCCAGGGAAACATCTCCCGAGAAGACCAACTCCAGTTCGATAAACCGAGTTTTTCCACTGGACCGGCTATAGATCGTGCCAATATTCTCGTAAGATTCATGCCGCTGGGCGAGCGTTTGGAGAATCTTCAATTGGTCAGCTTCGGGGAGGGGGAGATCGACCAGGGATCGAAAGTTGCGCACCACCAGCACGATGCTATTCTGGAGCAAGAAACCGGCGATGATGATGGCCAGAAGCGGATCCACGCGCAGACCCAGACCGTAGTATCCCCCCTGTACTAATACCGAGGCCAGCAGAAAGGCCAAGATGATGCCCACATCGCTGATAGCTGCCCACTTATAGTCGATAAAGTAGGATTGAAGCAAGGGGGAAGGTTGGGGAAAACGGCGCATCAAAGAAGACACCCACCACCACAGATAAGCCCCTCGTAACAAGGAAATGCCCACGGTGATCAGCCCCAAACCGTAGCTGACATCGCCTGGTGTGATCAGCCGCAAGGTGGAGCTGTAGATCAAGTAGGCGGCGGAAGGGGCGAGAAGTGCGCCTTGCAGGAAAGCGGAGAAATTCTCCAGTTTGCCGGCGCCGTAAGGGAAGTTAAAGGTATTTTGGTTCAACGCGGCACGGAGCGTTATGAGGGCAAAGAGAGAGACGGCAATGGAGGCGGCAAACTGAATCATGATGGCCAGGATGGTGGAGGAGTCGGTAAGAATGCTGCTAATAATAAACAGGGCCAACATCGGCCAGAGGGTCCAGAATCCTACTTGGACCATCCGGTATAGTTGTG
>JBAXQG010000108.1:0-3221 GCA_037131855.1 bacterium | reverse complement strand
TCGCTGAATGCATCGATTCGATTCTGAATCCGGTCCATCGTGATCCTTTCCTTCTGGTTAGACTACGACGGGGAGCCATGGGGACAAATCAAAATCTGTCCCCAAAGATGCCCTTCCCTCATTTGACGAAGGAAATCACGATTCCGTCTTCAAGATTAGGCGACAGATCCGTCGTCCATCTTCTTCGAAGGTTTTTCCTCAATAGTCCGGGGGCATCGACTGCCGCAGATCCCTGATCAGGTCTTCTACTTCCTCCAACCCGACCGAGAGGCGCAGCAGTCCATCGCTAATACCCAGGGCAGCGCGTTCGCCGGGTGAAAGAAGACGGTGCGAGGAAGAGGCCGGGTGCATGATCAAAGAGCGCGCGTCACCCAATGAGGCAACGCGGGAGATCAGGCGCAGCGAATCCAAGGTCGCCACCGCGCCTGCAAAGCCGGAGGCCATCTCGAAAGCGACGATCCCGCCGAACCCTCTCTCCATCTGTTGAGCAGCGATGGCGTGCTGTGGATGGGAGGGGAGGCCTGGGTAGTAGACACGGGACACAGCAGAAGAGGATTCCAGGAAAGAGGCGATCGCCATGGCTGAGGCGCAACACCGCTCCATGCGCAAAGAGAGAGTGGCCAAACCTCGTCCCAGGAGAAAGGCCTCGAAAGGCGAAAGGACCGGCCCGAAGAGACGTTGCCACCCAGTGCGCAGCGGTTCGACGCGCTCCTTGGCGCCAGCTACCAGGCCGGCGGTGAGGTCGCCATGCCCACCAAGGAATTTGGTGGCGGAATGAACCACCAGGTCGCAGCCAAGCTGCAATGGGCGTTGCAGATAAGGCGTCGCGAAAGTCGAATCGACGATGGTTGCCAAGCCGCGCCCTGATGCCCAGGAAGCTAGTTCCTTCAAGGGAAGCACCTTCAATAGCGGATTCCCGGGCGTCTCCAGGTAGAGCGCCTTGGTGTTCGGCTGCAAGGCGCCCTCCAACTGCGAGCGATCCAGTGTGTCCACCAAGCTGACCTGGATCCCCAGTCGAGGAAAGAGTTGGCCGAGGAGGCTGATCGTCCCCCCGTAGATGGAGCCCTCGCTGATGAGGTGGTCTCCAGCCTGGAGCGAACCAAGCAAGGCCATGGCGATGGCGGACATCCCCGAGGAGCAGAGGAGAACCTCTCCGGCGCCTTCCAGGGAGGCCAGTCGCACTTCCACGGCTCGCACAGTGGGGTTGGCGTAACGGCTATAGACATACCCCTTTCCCCCGGCAAAACGCTGGAATCCTTCCTCGGCTGAATCAAAAGCGAAACCGGCTGATGCTACGATCGGCGGGTTGGTGGCTCCTTCCGGTTGTCCTTCCGCCCCGGCCTGAACTGCCCGGGTGGCGAATCCCCATTCCTTGTCCATCGTCTCCTCCTTCTTTCGATTGCCCACGGCAGCGCGTCCTACCAGATCAGCGTCATCAAGAAAGCAGCCAGCCCGAGAAAGAGGCAAGCGGGGATCAGGAGGCGATAGAATTTGCCCCAATCGGCATGGAAATACTCCAGCGTGAGCACCAAGCAAAGATGCACCGGGGAAAGAAAAGCTCCAACCAGGCCCCAGCCGTAGGCCAGGGAAACCAAAGAGAGCTGGATGGGATTGCCGAAGATACCCAGCAGTAAAGGGAAAGTAACCCCGACAAAAGCGGGGGTTATCCCGGTGAGCAGTCCGACGAAGAAGGGGAGAAAGGTGATCAGGAAGAGATCCGGCACCCCGGCTGATTGGAAGAAAGAAGTCAGCAGTTGAACCGCTCCACTTTGGGTGAGGGTGTCTTTGAAGATGAAGACGCCAAACACCAGGAAAACGATGTTCAGCGAGAAGGACTCGCGCATCATCCACCAGAGGTTGTCCGCCTTCCATCCCCGCTTTCTTGTGGCCCAAAGGAATAGGAGCAGCAAAACCAAGAGGAGAGAGAGCACCAGGTCGACCTGAAAAATCAGCACCAGGATCATCACCAGGATCACCGGCAAGAGGGCGTAGAAAAGTCGAAACCAATCAGCCCGTTGGTTTTTGTCGGCCGGAGTTGTAGGCCCCAGCTTGGAGCCGGCGAAAGCCAGGGGAATGCCGGCAGCGAGTGCAGCCAAGGTGAGAGGCACGTTGTAGAGGAGAAGGCTGCCGATGGGAATCATGAGAATCCCGGAGGCAAGGATAATGCCCGGATAAATTGGCACTACCGGCTCCATCAGGTGTCGAAACCAGTAGTTGATGAAAGCTTTCCTCACCGGAGAGAACTCCAGGTCTCGACCGGCTTCCGCCACCAGGGGGGCGGAAAAGCGAGCGCCGCCGGCTGAGGGGAGAAAACCCAGGAAAGCGGGTAAAAAGGCCATCACCAAGCGCCGGTCTCGAACCAGGCGTTTCAAGGAGGCGACCATCTGCTCCAGCAAGCCGGTCTTGCGCAAAGTCGCTTCCAGGAATTGGATCAACACCAGAGCGCCCACCAAGCTGAGAGTAGCGGGAGCGATCATGCTGAAGAAGGCTGTCTTCAACCAGGGCCAAAGGCCCATCGAGAAGAGCAGAGAGAGCAGGAAAGCGCCGATCAGCATAATCAAACCGAGGTTCCATTTCCGGGCGATCAGGAAAATCACCAGGAGAAAGACACCAAGGATCTTGAGAAAATCGATCATCTCACTGTTTCTCTTTTCGTTTCGCTGTCCGCCGGCGCATCTCCTTCTCGAGGCGCATGGGGCGGGCGGTTCCTGGTCCGGCGTCTTCAGCGCGGCGCTGCACCCGCCGATGAAGCTCAGCCTGCCGCCGCAGGGGCGCTAAAGAAGGAGACGGAATTGGCCGCAATAGCGCGCGGAGAAGAGCCGCACAGAGTGCCGCCACTATGCCCGGCCAGACATAGAGGAAAAAATAGTAAAAAAGGTTCCACGGCACAAGAGGGGATTTCAGGAGAACCAACCGTTGGAAGAGGTAAGCGCCCAGGAGTGCCAGGCCGCAGCTAACCATCGTCAAGAAGAAATAGGCGCCATTGCCGGGACGGCGCAGTACGCCCAAAGAAATGAGGAAAAAGAGGCCGAAAAAGAGGCCGATGAAGATTCCAGGCCAATTCAGCAGTTTGGTATAGATGGCGGCAGCCAGTTCCAGGGCGGCCAGGAGGAGGCCGAGAAGGAAATAACCGAAAAGACGCTTGCCTGGCGAAGAGTAACGCACTATGGGGACAGATTTGAAATCTGTCCCCATAGTGCTGAAATCTGTCCCCATGTTAG
>JBAXQG010000107.1:0-3223 GCA_037131855.1 bacterium | reverse complement strand
CCTGCGGCAGCATGACAGCCTGCGGCAGCATGTACTGTATAATATCAGAACTACTTCCCTTCGGAGGCGTGCAATGAAAGTGGTCTTGGAGCCCTATGTAGCACTGGTCCCTTGCCCGGTGGTGCTTGTAACGGTAGTTGGGAAAAGCGGCCGGCCCAATATAATCACGTTGGCTTGGGCAGCAAACCTCTGTTCAGAGCCACCCATTGTGGGAATTTCAGTCCGACCCAGCCGCTTTTCTTATCACCTCTTACGGGAAGTGACGGAATTTGTGGTAAACATCCCCAGTACAGGCTTGAAACGCCAGGTTGAGTGGTGCGGCGCCAACTCAGGGCGCGGTTTCGATAAGTTCGCCGCCACCGACTTGACCCCCGTGCCGGCTTCTCTAGTATTGCCGCCTTTGGTGGGGGAGTGCCCTTTGAACTTGGAGTGCCGGGTGCTGCAGATCATTCCCCTCGGCTCGCACGATCTATTTCTGGGCGAGGTGCTGAAAGTTCATTTAGACCAGGAGTGCTGCACCCAGGCTGGAAAACTCGACCTGTTGAAGCTGAAGCCCCTCGCCTTCGTGCCCGGTGACCGCTACTATGGTTTGCAAGAGCTCCCGGCCTCCTCGCAGTCGCCCTCCTCAGGGTAAGTTCTGCAGTAGCGCGAGGGCTGATTCTTTGTCTTGGCTCATCACCAGTTGCAAGGTAGATCGATCCGGGTAGAGGACAGCCGCCTCGCGCGGCGAGCTGTACAACCCTCCTTGGAAATAAACCTCGGGAGCTTGCTGGAAGCGGTACTTCAACCACATCTCCAGGGCGTATTGGGCTTCCCAGGCATCGGCAGCGCTGTCCCAGCGGCTGTTCAGGATGAAGGTGTTCAGTCCCTCTTTCTGCCATAGCTGATAGCGGCAGCCGCCCCATCCCGCAGCGGCTAGGTCAGCGTCAGCGTTGGGCAGAAAAGACCGGAACCAGGAGCGGAAATCGAACTCGCCCAGGACATTGTCCCGGACCAGCGTCCAACCGGCCAGCTCCTCGGGGTACTCCGGAATTTCCACCTCGATGGGTGGATCAGGTTCCCCCAGGTACTTTTCCGGGTGAAGGATCTGTTCGGAGGAGAGAGGGGGCGTGGCGTAGGCCTGGTCGACTGCTGTCCAGCCACCATCTTGGTAGACTGCTTGGACGAAGGGAAAACCTCCCTGGTATGGGAAGAGCAGCGCGTCGCGCAGGTAGGAAGGCGCAGACGCCAGTGCGCCGCCTTCCCCAACCAGACCGGATAAGAAGAGGCTGAGGGCGGCTCCTGTAGA
The DNA here is from genome assembly GCA_037131855.1 of bacterium. GTDB lineage: Bacteria > Caldisericota > JANLFM01 > JANLFM01 > JANLFM01 > JAPLHV01. The sequence continues at coordinate 1,935 of JBAXQG010000107.1, read as the reverse complement.
ACGGTGCGCTTGCAAGTAGAGTGTTTGAGCCATGCCGGCATCGCCCTCGACTAGACACCGGGCAGCAGTCGCCGCATCGTCATTTCTCGGGGAAAGGGGCTGTAAGAAGGCGCCTAAGCCAAAGTGCTGATCGACTAGCCCATGGGTCAGCTCATGAGCGAACGTCAATCGTTCGGGGAAGCTCATAAGCTCCCGCTGCACAAGGAACATCTTCTTGGCTGGAATATCATAAAATCCTGCAAGTTCTTGCCCATAGAGATCCAGAAGAGCCTTCTCAAGGTCTTGCGCCGAAGGGATCAAACCGAGGAATTGGAGCACCTTCCCACTGGATTGCAAATCTTTCTGATTCAGCATTTCAGCGTTCATGGCCACAAGCTTTTCTTTTAGTTGCGTTTCGGCCAAAGTTTCCCAGGGAATCGCAGCAAGGAGGGGCAACTGGCGGATTCCCGCGATCTCCTGAGCCAATGCGTCAAGGTCAAAGGATTTGCTCTCCGTCGCCACTTGGGGAGGTTTGAAGGCTGGAATCTGTTGGTAAAGAGCGAGCCCCACGAGGAAAGCGCATAGCACCAAGGAGAGCACGACTACCAACTCGATGGAGCCCTTCCGTTCAGCCACTTCTATTCCCCTTTCTCGGGAATGATAAACTTCTCGTCCTCGAAGAGTCGCGAGGCGTCGGGCTCAATCTCACCTCGCGCCATAGCTTTCAAGATCTGGCTGCCGGAGAGGATCATTGAACGAATTATAGCGAAAATGAAGACAGTTGGTGAAAGCGAGAAATCGTGCGCCTTTTCGAATGGAGGCGCTGCTGCCAATTCCTGACAAGGCGTCATCCCAACGAGTTCCGGCTAGAATAGAGTATGACCAGGCGCAGGTGTACAGCGGCGTGAAGCGAGAATGGCCGGCTGTTTTTCTTTACCTCCTTTTCGGCCTCGTCTGCCTCGTTTTCTTGATAGGTTTTTTGCCCAGCTCGTGGCCGTTGGTTACCTTTCTCGTCGTTACCGGCGCCCAAGCTGTTTTCACTGTCCTCCATGCCGAATCCCTCCTGGGCCCTCGCCGCTTTTTTCTTCTGGTCACCCTCACCCTCTCTTTGACTTTTCTGGCTGAGTGGCTGGGCAGCCGTTTCGGTCTCCTCTTCGGTCACTACCATTACACTGGCGTTTTAGGGCCGCAATTCCTAGGAGTCCCCCTGGTGATCCCCCTGGCCTGGTTGACCATGCTCTACCCATCCTGGCTGCTAGCCAATATGCTGATTAACCCCAAGCGTGAGGGCATGTGGTTCAGTATTTTCCGCGCCTCCCTGGGCGGCGCGCTGATGGTGGGCTGGGATCTGGCTCTGGATCCGGCTTTGTCGACCGCTTCGGGTTTCTGGGAATGGGAGTCTGGGGGCGTTTACTGTGGGATTCCAGTCACTAATTTTCTTGGTTGGTGGGCGGTTTCTTTCCTGGTCCTGCTCCTCTTTGAGCTGTTCTCCAGAGCAAACCCCAAACTACCGCTGCGTCGCGGAAAAAGGCCGCTGATACTTCCCTTCCTGCTTTATCTCGCCAACATGTGCTACGCTGCTGCCCTGTGTTTCCAGGGAGGACTCGATCTAGCCGGCTGGGTCGGACTCGGATGGGCAGCGCTAGTTTTTTTAACGATCATCATACACTGGTTCATCCTGGATCGGGGAAACCCCTCAAGCCATCCGGGAAGCTCTGCAGTTTGAGCTTTTCCAGGTTTACCTGAAGAAAGCCGGTGGTTGACAGTGATGATGGCAGTCGAGTACTTTCGAATGAGAGTTCTGCCTGTTTCAACCGTTCTCTCCTGCCCCTTTTGGGCAGGGCGCCTCCGGCAGCCCCGGAGCAAACTACGCAAGGAGGAGTGAGATGCCGTACTGTTCTAGTTGTGGGAAGGAACACGACGCCGATGCACGGTTCTGCGAGTCGTGTGGCCTGA
>JBAXQG010000106.1:0-3231 GCA_037131855.1 bacterium | reverse complement strand
GCAGCGAGTTTTGTGTATACTCATGGAAGGGGATCAACCGAATGGCTGAAGGCGATGTGTTGGACTTATTGGCGGAAAGCGGCAGCTACCCTTTTCTGAGCAGTCGAGATCACTTCTACCTTAGTCCGCGAATGCCCCTGCTGAGCGCAGAATCCTTACAGATGATCCGGGAAGCGCTGGCCGCCCGTTTCCAAGACCTCTCCGATGCACGCACCGAAATCAAGCGGAAGCGGGGAGAATTGAAAGACAGCAAACCAATCCGCCAATGGGTGAAAGAAGAACGCCCGCGCGAATTGTTGATGGCCAAAGGCGCGCCGGCCTTGCCCTTGGCGAAGTTGCTGGCCATCCTGCTGAGGACCGGGCGGGACGGGACCAGCGCCGAGGAGCTCGCCCAGCAGCTCTTGACGCGCTATGGCTCTCTACGAGCTTTGGATGATGTGTCCATGCGTGAACTTTGCAAAATACGGGGGATCGGCTTGGCCAAAGCAGCGCAGATCCAGGCTGCTTTCGAGCTGGGAAAACGTCTCTCCAACGAGAGGGCGCCTCTCCTTGCGCGCATCAAGAGCCCCCAGGATGCCGCTTGCTATGTGGCCGGGTGGTATGCGCCCCACTTGCGGGACGCCCGCAAGGAATCCTTCCATGTCATCTTCCTGAACGGGAAGAATCAGCCCATCGATCGCAAACAATTGAGCGAAGGGACTGTCAATGCCAGCCTGGTTGACCCAGCCGAGGTGATCCGCGAAGCCAGCCAACGCTCCGCTCTCGCCTTGATCCTGGTACACAACCACCCCTCCGGCGACCCCCAACCTTCGGCGGAGGACATCTCTTTAACTCGCTCTCTCGCTCAGGCCTGTCAACTGGTGGGGATCAAAGTGCTGGACCACATCATCGTGGGCAAGAATGTTGAGGACATCTTTACGTTCAAGGAAAACGGCTTGCTCTGATTTCTCCCGTTTAGGGTGCAACTCGTCAGGAGCATCTCTCCGGCGTCCTGGCAAGACTTCTGTATGGTCTTTGGGCGTGGCATGGAGGAAAGCGCGAAGACTCATCGCAACGGCTGTTTCCCTTGAATCTTTACGCGCGCTTCATCTTTCCTTGGCTGTGGTTTGACATCACCCTGTTTAGATGAGGATGGCGCTGCGAGCTCTGGGAAATGCGACTTGCCTGGACAAGAGCTCGCAGCGCCTCAGAAAAGAGGGTTTAACCCCAAGATAGGAGTGATGATCGTTGCGTACATGGCAGAAAGTAGTAGTTATTGTTTTGGTCCTTGCGCTGGCTGGAGGCGCCGCTTATTGGTTCTGGATCCGTCCGCGCTTGACCAGCCAGACCACCCAAGGACAGACCACCCTGGTGGCAGTGAAGAAGGGGACCATCAGTCAATCCACCTCGCTTTCCGGCACAGTCGCCCTGAAGGATCAGGTCAATGTTCCGGCCAAAGCTTCGGGGCAGGTGGCCTCCATTGCCGTCAAAGTAGGGCAGACGGTAGCAGCCGGAGATGAGCTGCTGCGTTTAGACTTGAGCAGCATGGATACGGAGATCGAGATGGCTCGCCTCTCCCTGGAGACCGCTCAACTGAAACTCCAGGAACTGCAGGAACCTCCCTCCGATAGCGACCTGGCCAGCGTGCGCTTCTCTTTGGAAAAAGCTAAGACCGACCTGGTGCAAGCCGAAGCTAGCCGCGAAAGGGTGATCGCATCGACGGCTCTCTCCCTGGAGAACGCCCAAAGGGCCGTGCAGAACTCGGAACGATCCGTAGAGCGGGCCAAGGCGAGCCTTCAATCGGCCCTTGACGACGTGGAGTTGAGTACAGCGAGCGCGGAGATGGCCCTGCAAAACGCCCAAACCTCAGTGGACAATGCCCAGCAAGATTTGGATGAAGCGATGGATGCAGCCGGTAAGAAAACTGCCGAGCGCAACCTTGCCTCTGCCGAGCAACAACTGGAAGCACAGCAACTTAGCTATCAACAATCCCTCCAGTCGATCCAAACCAAGGTGGACAACGCCGAGCAGGCCGTAACCGATGCGGAGCAGGGTGTCATCGATGCGGAGAAATCGCTGGAAGCGCGCCAGCTCTCCAACCAGGACTCTCTCGCTTCCGCCGACAACCAGGTGCGCAGCGCCCAGGTTTCCATCCAGCAAGCCCAGCTCCAATTGGATCAGGCGATGATAACTACTTCCGCGCTCTCCATCGAGCTGCAGCAGAAATCGATTGAACAGTCCCAACTGAGCCTGCAGAAATTACTCGACCAGCAGGCGGAAACGGTCCTCAAAGCGCCTATCGCCGGCACCGTCAGTGTCATCAATGCTGTGGCGGGTAATTCCATCTCAACAAGCGGCGCGGCCGTGGTCTTGGTCGGCGCCGATTCCTTGGAGATCGTGGCCAGCGTCCCCGAGGTAAGCGTAGCTGAGCTACGTGCCGGGATGACTGCCATCGTTACCTGCGACGCCCTCTCGGGTCAGGACATCTCAGCCACCCTTACCTCGCTGAGCCCCTTTGCCACCTCGTCGCAAGGAGTGGTCAACTATCAGGCCAACTTCACCACCTCTGGCACAACCGCAAAGCAGTTGCGCCAAGGGATGACAGTGGAAGTAGCGGTTATTACCGCCCAAGCGGAGAACGTCTTGGTCATTCCTCGTTCCGCCATCCAGACGGTGGGGAATCGCAACCTGGTGATGGTTCAAACCCCCACCGGCGCCATGCCAACGATGATCCAGTTGGGGATCCAGGATGTGAACATGGCGGAAGTGAAGAGCGGCTTGAAGGAAAACGACCGGGTCGCCGCTACCTTCTCCGCTTCTTCCACTTCTGTCGCCAGCAGCGAAGGGCCATTCGGGGCAGGTATGGGAGCCGGCATGATGCTAGATCTTCCCGGCATCGGGGGAGACGGACCTCCACCGGGCCAAGGCGGAAGAGGCGGCGATTAATGAGTACGGTCATCGAAACCTGCCAGCTCGTCAAGAAGTACAAGTTAGGCGCAGCTACCGAAGTGTCCGCCCTGCGAGGGATCGACCTTCAAGTTGAGGAAGGTGAGTTTGTCGCCATCATGGGCCCTTCCGGCTCGGGGAAGTCCACCTTGATGAATATCATCGGCTGTTTGGATGTTCCCACCTCCGGAACCTATCGCTTGAGCGGATCCGAAGTGAGCCGAATGAGCTCGAACCAACTGGCTGACCTTCGCGCCGGCAAGATCGGCTTCATCTTCCAGAGCTTCAACCTGCTTCCCCGCACCA
>JBAXQG010000105.1:0-3242 GCA_037131855.1 bacterium | reverse complement strand
GGGTGGAAGGAACGACCCTGACCATCCTTCACCCACGCTCCGGGAAAGATTGGCTGGACTTGCAGTTCGCCGCGCGCCACCTCGCTCCCCGCACGTGGCAGCATTTTGCCCAAGGGCGAGGCGAAATCGCCCTGCAGGTAGTTACCCTTGGACAGCCTGCCAGCACTGAAGGGGAGAGGCTTTCCCGTCAGGGCAAGGTAGCTGAAGCCTTCCTCTGGCATGGGCTATGCAGCGAGCTGACTGAAGCTCTGGCCAAATGGAACGAGCGCCGAATCAGGGTACAATACGGTTGGCAGCGCAGCCGGCGTTGGAGCCCGGGTTTCCCTGTATGGCCAGACCTGGCTGAGCAAAAGAAGGTATTTTTCCTCTTGAAGCCGTGGCGCATCGGGCTGCGTCTAACTGAAGCCTGGCAGATGGACCCGCAGTACGCGACCAGCGCGATCGTCTTCCCGATCGGGATCTCCGGTCGCCCTAGAAAGGAGAAAGAGTGATGAAGGAGATGGATCACCGAGTCGTCGAGTGGGGCGGCGCCCAGTCCGCCCGGGTGAAAGTGAAACAGGGGGTAGGGGAACTGCGCCTGGCCGCTGGGGCCACTGCCCTGATGGAGGCGGACTTCGTTTATGCGCGGGAGGAATGGAAGCCGACCGTGGACTACTGGGTAAACGAGGGGAGAGGGCGCCTGGAAGTAAAACAGCCGACCCCAAGCAGTTGGGGATTCCCCGGTATGTTCTCCACCGGAATCCGCTACGAATGGGACTTGCGCTTTTCCACTGCCGCGCCGCTGGAGCTGGATCTGGAGCTGGGGGCAGGCAGGGGCGAGATCCACCTGGGTGGGTTGCAACTCAGCGATGCCTCCGTGCAAATCGGCGCCGGCGATCTCAACATCGACCTTGTTGGCAACTGGCAGCGTGATCTGCAGTTGAAGGTGGAATCCGGCGTAGGTCGAACTACACTGATCCTTCCCGCACAAGTGGGAGTGCGGGTAGAGGTCAGCCGCGGCCTGTGCGCGGTAAACGCCAGTGGTTTTTTTGTGGACGGCAACCGCTACCAGAACGAAGCCTTCGGCAAGGTTCCAGTAACCCTCTACTTGCGCGTGCAAAAAGGAGTTGGCGAGATCAACCTGCGCTTGGCTAGTTGAGAGGGTACGACATATCCTCATCAGAAAGGAGTACAGTTTGAATAGAAAGAGATGGATTGTCTGGGCTTTGATTCCTCTGCTTGTCTTCGGTCTGGCGGTGAGTGCTGCTGCGGCCACCGGCACGAAGCAGATCGAGGCGATCTATCGCGAACTCTCAATCCTGGTGGACAACAAGCTGGTTTCCAGCGACGTGGAGCCCTTCATCGCAACCAACCGGACGATGGTCCCGATCCGGTTTATAGCCCAGGCCTTGGGCCAGAGCGTACTTTGGGACCAGGACAAGGCGCAGGTGAGGATCGACGCGCCGCTCACCCTGACCGCCAGCGACAGCGGAAAGACGGTCTCCCTGCGGGTGGGGGAGGTTCTTTCAATCCTGTTGTCGGGAAATCCGGCGGCTGGTTTCCTCTGGAAAGTGACCGAAGATGATGCCTCCTTGCTGCAGCCCCTGCCCGAAACGCCGCCACAAGTGGACCTGAAAGTACCCGGCGCTGTTCCTGGTCCTTACGATTTTCGCTTCGTCGCCCTCGCGCCGGCCAGAACCAACCTGAAGCTGGCCTACCAGGGTCCCGCCACCCCGGGAAAGCCGTCGCAGGAGTTCAGCCTGACCGTGAATATCGCCAATAGTTTCCCCCTCTTCCCTGTTTTCCAGAACGGCAAGTGGGGTTATATCGACGATTCCGGCCGGATGCTGCTGCCACCGCAGTATGACCAGGCCCTGGATTTCAGCGAAGGGCTGGCCGGGGTCCAGGCTGGGGACTCCTTCGATTACATCGATGTCTATGGTGACAAGATCTTCGGCTCCTCTTATTTCTACCAGGAAGTCGGTTACTTCGAGGACGGCCTGGCGCCGGTGTTGGCTACCGTGCAGGATCTGGGCAACCGTTTCGGCTTCATCGACAAGGCCGGTCGCCGGGTCATCGACCTCAACTTTATTGAAGCGCTCGACTTTTCCGAGGGGCGGGCAGTCGTGCGCACCTCCACCCAAGCGCTTAGCTGGGGGCATATCGATACCGCCGGCAACCTGATCGGGCCGGCCAACCATGCCGATGCCCAGCCTTTCTCGGAAGGGCTGGCTCGGGTTCTGGACGCCTTGCAGAGCGGGATGCTGTGGGGGTACGTCGACCGCAACGGCAATCAAGCCATCGCCCCCCAGTTCGCAGAAGCTTTCCCTTTTAGCGATGGTTTGGCAGCGGTAGGAAATGGAGCGCAATATGCCGGTTTCGGCTTCATCGACCGGAGCGGGACAATGGTCCTCCCAGCCATTTATGATCAGGTCGCCAGCTTCTCGGAGGGTTTGGCGGCAGTCAAACAGGCAGCCCAGGACTTGGGCGAAGTGTGGAGCTTGATCGATACCAGTGGAAAGCGGGTGGTTGATCTGGCCCGCCCCAAGGGGAGCCCCCAGATCGAAGAGGTGCGCGCTTTCTCGGGCGGCCTTGCAGCAGCGTGGATGGATGGCAAGTGGGGTTACCTGGATCACAGCGGCAGCTTCGCCATTACCCCTCAGTTCACCGTGGCTCAGGATTTCCAGCACGGCCTGGCTTACGTTCAGGTGGACGGCAAAGAAGGGTTCATCAACTCTACTGGCGGATTCGTCTGGGGTCCCTTCCCCCTGCCGCCGGCGCCTTAGCAACACAACTGCATCATTATTGGCAAACAAGACATGCCGAAAACAGCTTGCAGCAAGATAGTTTTCGGCAGCATGGCTTGTTCTGAAGTAAGTACACAGAGCATAGGAGGCTCGAACGATGAAGAAACGATGGATTGTTTTTTTCCTGATCCCGCTGATGGTGGCGGGTCTGGCAGTGAATGCCAGCGCGGCCACAGGCACGCAGCAGATTGAAGTCGCCTACCGCGACATCACTATCCAGGTGAATGGGTCCCAGATCCAGACCGATGTGGAGCCCTTCATCTACCAGGATCGGACCTTTGTCCCGATCCGTTTCATCGCCCAGTCCCTGGGCAAGATGGTGGCCTGGGACCAGGAGAAAGCGCAAGTGCGGGTGAGCCAGCCGATGGTTTTGGATGAGAGTTTCAACGGCAAGACCATCTACCTCTCCAAAGAGCCCGAGGTCTTCTCGGTGATGCTGGAAGGGAACCCCACCAC
>JBAXQG010000104.1:0-3245 GCA_037131855.1 bacterium | reverse complement strand
ATTCGGATCGTATCGACGTGGCGCCTGACTATTCCCGGAAGAAATGGATGCTGGAGCTATGCGATACGCTTTTCGAGTTCTACCCTCATGAGATTAACAAGATCGGCGAACGAATTGACTACTTCAAGAAAATCAGAGAACAATGGGAGAAGAGGGCCGAAAGCTAGGCCCTACTCCTTTAGGATGAACATGTCTACTCCCGACCTTCCTCAGCGGGTTCCTTGGTTTCGCCGATACTAGCAGTAATGCTAAATATAAAGACCTGACCCCACTGGCTAGCTTTTCAGCAGGATTCGGCTGATGGTCGTAAAGTGCAGGCCGGTGTGCTGGGCTACCGCATGTTGGCTGTATCCATAGCGCTCCACGGCCTCGCGGATCTTTTCATTCCTGGCTGCCTTGTCGAGGTTTGCATCCAGGGGCAGTAACTGCTCCAAGCCCGGCCGGGCGAGAAGCTGCTTTTCCTTGGCTATTTCGGCGAGCTCTACGCGGTTCTCCTTCAATGTTTTCATCCTCGCGGTGAACTCCTCATCGCCCAAGACGTTTTGCCCACGCGCTCCTATCCTGGGACCGGCCTGACCTTCCCCTTCTTCCACAAAGGCTTGGTAGATCCTCTGCGCTTCGTTTCGCTCTGCAGCGAAATGTCCCAGCAACCAGTCTACCGTAAGGCACGGATGAGCGACTTCCAACCCGGCCGTTCCCCCGTAGCTGCTCCAAGGCCACTTCCCTGGCTGATCAACCAGTTTGGCCCGAACCGGGTTCAATGCCAGATGCCGGCAAAGCTCCGGCAAATAGCTCTCTTTCTCTACCACGATGGCACGAAATCGTCCCTGGAAGACGTGCCCGGGATGGTCGTGCCGCCGGTTGAATCCCTGTGTGTAGACTCCATTTAGTTGTCGCATCCCTTGAGATAGGTTGGCATCCGGGGTTTCGATCAACAGGTGGTAATGGTTTTGCATTAAGCAATAGGCATGACAGAGCCAATGGTATCGCCGGTTTATTTGCTGGAGAAGAGTTAGAAAGGATTCCCCGTCTTCAGCATGGAGAAAGATCTCTTTTCCTTTGTCGCCCCGTGAGGTGACGTGGTAGACTGCGCCTTCATATTCGATTCGTAGTGGTCTGACCATGATTCTCTGAGGATACGGCAAAAAAAGCTAGATGTGAAGACTTGACCCTAGATTATTTTTTCATCCGGGCTCGAACTGCCGCGAACTCATTGGCCAGGCTGCGGAAAACTTCCACCACCGCTGGATCCAGGTGTGTCCCGCTGCTCATGAAGATAATCTCCGTTGCTTTGGAATGGGACAAGGCAGGTTTATATTTGCGTTTTGATCGCAAGGCATCATAAATGTCAGCCACAGCAGTGATGCGCGCTGACAGAGGAATGGCTTCGCCGGCCAATCCTTGAGGATATCCGCTTCCGTCCCATTTCTCGTGATGGGATTGGGCAATCTCGATTCCCAATTTGATGAAGGCGTTGCCCGGATATTCCAACTGAACCGACCTGAGCGTCTCCGCTCCAATCTTTGTGTGACATTTCATCAACTCAAATTCCTCAGCGGAGAGCTTCCCTGGTTTCAACAGAATTCGGTCCGGGATCCCCACCTTTCCAATATCATGAAGAGGAGCGGCATGATAGAGGTCGTCGATGTAGTTCTTGGTGATGATCGTTCTGTAACGCTGCGTGGACCTCATCTCCTCGGCCAGCGCCTGGCAGTAGATCCGGACACGCTCCAGATGTAGACCGGTATCGCTGTCGCGAGACTCCGCCAGCTTGGACAGTGCGAAGATAGTCGCCATCTGGGACATGGCGATTTCTTTGATTTGATCCTGAACAAGTTCCTCGAGGTGGTGGCTGTACCTTTCCACCTCCCTTTGAAGTTGCCGTAAGCCCAGGTGGTTCTCCACCCGCGCATAGACCTCTTCAACCTGGAAGGGCTTGGTGATGTAATCCACAGCGCCCATGGAAAAAGCCTTCACCTTGTCGATGGTTTCTGTTGAAGCGCTGATAAAAATGACAGGAATGTCTTTCAGTCCTGCGTCTGCCTTGATGCGCTGGCACACCTCGTACCCGCTCATCTCCGGCATATTGATGTCCAGGAGGATGATGTCGGGTGGATCGGCCTCTGCGGCCGCCAAGGCAAGCTTTCCGCTCCGGGTTGGACGCGGTTCATACCCCCGCTCCCGGAGCATCCCGGCAAGCAGTTGCAGGTTGGCCACCTCATTGTCGACAATGAGGATGCTGGGAATGACAACTGAAGGGGATGCCTCTCTAGTCATGGCAGATTCCTAATCAAGCAGTTCAAGCAAGGCCTCATAGTCAAAGGTAGCGACAAGATCCTCAAGCTTTCCACTCATTTCCGCATCAATTTCGGCTGCCTGTTGAATCAACCTCAGCAGTTGATCATGGCCGCCCCGGATGGCAGCCTCTCGAATCTGTTCCCTCAGCTTGGCGGGAAGGACGAGCGGCTTTGGAGATCCCGCCTCTGGCAGGAGAGCCGGCAGCGTTTTAGGCCTGATCACTTCCGCCTGAGGCGCCGCAGCATAGATATACCGAACGTTCGCCAGAAGCCGCAGCTTCTCGAACAACTCCTCCGCGCGGAAGGGCTTCGCCAGGAAGTCGTCGGCGCCGGCAGCCAGGGTCTGGTTGCGGATCTCCCCGGTGGCGTTGGCGGTCACTGTAATGATCTTCACCTCAGCGCCTCCCGGGCTGTGGCGAATCTGGCGGATGGCTTCGTCGCCGCTCATTTCAGGCATTCGATGGTCCATCAAGATTATCTTGGGGAGTGCCTTTGCGAAGGCCTCCACGGCCTCCAGCCCGTTGGCCGCTTCGAACACCTCGAACCCTGCTCCGCCCAGCATCTGGACCAGGAAGGCGCGGCTCTCCTCTTCGTCCTCTACGACCAGCACCCGGCAGCCAGGCTGGTCGCCCTCCAGCTGCAGGACCCGGCGAGCATCGATGATTCCCGACACCATCGCCGCAGTCCCAGCCTCGACGGGGATCTCCAGGCGGAAAACGCTGCCCTTGCCGACGTCGCTGGCAACGGTCACCTCGCCGCCCATGATCCGTGCAAACCGCTGGCTGATGGAAAGTCCCAGACCTGTTCCGGAACGGCTGTAGCGGCCGGCGGCGGTCTGTTCAAAGGCCTCGAACAAGCGGTCCATCTCGGCCGCCGCGATTCCCGGGCCGCTGTCCCCGATCAGAACCACCAGCCGCAACTCCGCGGGCTTTTCTTTTTCAACCCTTG
>JBAXQG010000103.1:0-3298 GCA_037131855.1 bacterium | reverse complement strand
TGGGTACTGCTGGCAGGGATGACCCTTTACTTCCTGTCTGGGTACGGAATGAGCAAAGGGATCGTCGACCCTGCTTTCGCTACGCGTTTGCACACCGATATCCTTCCCCTGCCGATAGTCCTGGCCTTCCTGATCCATGTCGGCTACGCCACCCGCTTGGCCTTAATGCGCTGGAAAGCCTGGCGCTGGCCGGGTCAGATCGCATGGGCGGCATTCCTGATCCTCTTCCTCTTTGCCTCTCTCTTCCTGGATCGCATCTACCGCATCCCAGCTTTCAGTACAAGTCCAACTGCTGCTATGGAGACAACAGCGGTATCCCCTACCCTGCCGATTTCGTCTCCAAACCTCAGCCCTTCCTCGGAACCGGTCACGCTGGCTGAGGCGGGAACCTCCCAGCCAGCTACCCAGGCCGAAACGCAGCCCCCCCAGCCGGTCTCCCAGACTGCTGTAGCGGAGCGCACCTTCACCCAAGCTGAGCTGGCTCAGTATGATGGCCTCAATGGCAACCCAGCCTATGTCGCGGTAGATGGCGTGGTCTACGATCTAAGCCGCGTTTTCCGCAACGGCGGCCATTTCTCCCACCAAGCCGGCCAAGAACTAACGAACGCTTTCTATATGCGCCACGCCGTTCGTGCCATTGCCAAATATCCAGTGGTGGGAATCTACCTCCCCTAGCAAAGAAGCGAAGGCGCCAGCATCGGCACAGATTGTCTTTGCCTCGACAATGCAGAATTATCAAGAGGGTCGAAACAATGGTACGGTGGGGAGCCGTGCTATACTGACCAGCAGATGGCGGGAGCCATGGATGAGTGAATGGAAGCGATGACTACAACTGAGATCCTGGTCAGCCCAGGGTGCAAGGCCAAGTTAGAGGGCCTGCCGAGAGAACTGGGCCATACCTTCCTGCGGAAGATTGAGCTGTTGGCCGGCAATCCCCGACACCCCTCGCTGAATGCCCACTCTCTTCACCGCAGTGGCGACGGTCTATGGGAATGCTACATCAGCGACAACTACCGCCTGATCTACCAGCCGATCGGCCTGGAGATCCGCCTGTGGGATCTCGGCCCACACTCCATCGTCGACCGCTTCCGGGGTGAGTTGGCTCCACCAGCAGTCTTCCAGTTGCTCTTCCCCCAAGGCGAAGAGAAGTCGGAGGAAGAAGGATTTCAAATCCCATCCTCCTGGTACAGCCAGCAAGATGGGGTGGAGCCGGACTACCCCTTCGCTCAATTCCGCACTACCCACCTTCGCATCCTTGGAGTGCCGGAAAACATGGCCAAGGCTGTCCGGCACCTCCCTTCGCTGGAGTTATTAGAAGAACTGCCGCTGCCTCCCAGCGCCCAGCAAATGCTGCTAGACATTGCTACCAGCAGCCGGTTGGCGCCGATCCTGCGCAACCCGGATGAGCTCTTCTACCGCACCACCCTGGAACGATTGGAAGGGTATGTGCAAGGTCACATCAAAGACCTGATGCTAAACCTTTCCGAGGAACAGCGCCGCATTGTAGAGATGGAAGCGAAGGGGGACACGTTGTTGCGAGGAGCAGCCGGCTCCGGTAAGACCACCATCCTCGTTTACCGGGCCATTCGCCTTGCTGAGCGCGGCGACCAAGTGTTGCTGCTGACCTACAACCGCACCCTTGCCCAGGCCATGCGCACGCTAGTAGAGAGCCAAGTTGGCCCCTTGCCGCCGAATCTTGTGATCCAAAATCTAGACGCTTACCTGATGGGATTATTGCGAGATGTCGTCCCGAATTTGCTCCGGCCTATAGTCCAATCCGGACAGCAACGCGAATTCATCAGGACTGCACTGGAACGCGCGCGAGCGGAAGCAGACGGTCAGCAGCGCTTCGAGTGGATGACGCTGCCTTCCACTCGGAGCGCTCAAAGCCCGGGAGTCGCTTTCAAGGGCTTGAGCGAGACCAACCTGCAAAATGAGATCGTGCGAGTGATCAAGAGCAACGGCCTAGAGAGCTGGGATGAATACCTGGCTTTTCCTCGCTACGGACGGAAACAGCCACTGCGGGAGGGATTGCGCCGCTCCATCTGGTCGGTTTACCTAGCCTACCAAAAGATCTTGGTCGGTGAGGATCTGTTGGATTGGCCAGACCTTTCCCTGTTGGCGTTGCGATACCTTGACCAACACCCGCAATCGCCCCGTTTCGATGCGGTGTTGGTGGACGAAGCACAGGACTTCACCCTCTTGGCGCTGAAGGCGGTGCAACATCTTGTACGGGAAGGCGAGAACCATTCCCTTTTCCTTGTCGGTGATCTTGGCCAGACCATCTACTCGCGCGGCTTCACCTGGCGCCAGGCAGGATTGAAAGTGAAAGGGCGCAGCCGCAGCCTGCGACGGAACTACCGAAATACGGTGCAGATTGCCCAAGCCGCTAAGCAGTTGGGGGAGTGCAACCTGATCCTGAAGGATTCCGGCGAGTATGTAGACCCGGAATTCTCCGCCCGCCAGGGCAACCCGCCGTTGGTGCTCTCTTGTTCGGATGAGGACGCTTGCAAAGGGGCGGTCTACGAGGAGATCCTCCACCTCAGCGAAGAGGGGCTCTTTCAGGTGGGCGACAGCGCTGTGATCTGCCCTACCAATGAGATGGGCAAGCAGTTCCAGCAGTACCTCAACGCGCGCGGATTGCAGAGCGCAGTGCATACTGATTCCGGTTTCGACATCCTGGATGCGCGGGTGAAGATCCTTACTATCCATTCAGCCAAGGGGTTGGAGTTCCCCGTGGTATTCGTGGTGGGCCTCACCGAGGGGCGCCTCCCCCGTTCCCACCACGGGGAACTTGATGAGGAGGAGGCAGCCATCGCCTTGGAGCAAGACCGCATCCTGCTCTATGTGGCCATGACTCGCGCCGCTGAGATGCTCTACCTGGTGACCTGCCGGAACAAAGCCTCCCGCTTTCTGGGCGAGCTGAGCGGAATGGTGCTGCAACGAAACCTGGGGTGAGCGCAGCAGCCCACTGACGAACGTCTGGCTCTCAGGTTCTCCTGGCCAAGCCCCCGCCCCTCCCCTACAATGGCAGGGAAAATGAATTCTTTTGCTGCAAGACCTTCCGGTGAAATGAATCGTAAAGCGCACAGCTTGGCCATCCCCAGTCCGAGTTCAACCTGCGGGGGAGAGAGCGCTCAATGCGGAGCCGGCTGATTGCCGCCGCCTGCGGCGACGAGCCGGGGGATCTGCTCCTAACCCACGCGAGGGTGGTGAATGTCTTCTCTGGACTGATAGAACCGGCCGACGTCTTGATTCGCGACGGAAGGGTGGCTAGCTTGCGCGGTGGGGAGGCCGC
>JBAXQG010000102.1:0-3372 GCA_037131855.1 bacterium | reverse complement strand
TACTTGCTGCCGGGGGCTATCATCTTGCCGGGGGCTGTCGTGCTGCTGCAGGCTAGTCAATTTAGTTTCCAGACCCTCCTATCAGGAAGCTTAAGGGGTTCACCGGAATCGTTCCCAGTCGGGCTTCCCAGTGCAGGTGCGGCCCGGTCGAAGCTCCCGTGGAGCCAACAGCGGCGATCACTTGGTCTTTCTCCACACGATCGCCGACAGCGACGTTGAAAGCCACCAAGTGGCAATATAGCGTGAAGAGACCCCCACCGTGGCTCAGGACTACAGTATTTCCGCGTGAAGAGAGCATTTCCGCCAGGACCACTTCCCCGGCGGTGGCGGCGTGTACCCCCTCACCCAGTTCTCCTCCCAGATCTACCCCCCAATGTCTTCCCTCACCCCATCCGACGTAGGTGCGCAGGGCGCCATAGGTGTCCCAAATGGTCCCATTGACCGGCATTTGGAACGGTAACCGGGGAGTGGCGGTGGAGGTATGAGAGAGGGCTTCTTCAATGAGTTTTCTCTCCCAGAGCAAGTTGGCCTCGTCCATCGTTTCTTGCGCTTCCGGCGGAAGCTCGATGATTTCGGTGGGGACCGCCATGGGAGCCACCGTTATGGTTGCCTCCAAACGGTAGGAGGAGGACAGGCTGGAGGAGAGCAGCGTCAAGAGGATCGGACCGGGCTCCTCATCAATGGCGATGGGGATCACTGCCATCGAGCCAGAAAAGGGGATGTCATCCCCTCCCCAGAGGAGGGTGCTGGCGAAATCGCTGGGGGTGGAGACGCGCACCAGCAGATGCCCTCCTTGGAGGACCCTCCCGGGCGTGACTTCTACCTGCAGCAAGCCGAAGGGAGATTGCACTGCGCTGGTCTGGGTGTCGCGCCCCATCGCCCGAGCCAGCACAGTGCAGCCTTCAGCGCGCGTTAAAAGGTCAGCGGGATAAAAGAGGCCGTCCGGTTGTCCCTGGAGGACTCCCAACTGATGGAGCAATTCCACTGCTTCAGGATCCAACATGTCCGGTGTTACGTCCGGAAAGCTGAGGCCGCTGGCCAGGATTATCTCCGGAAAAAAAGCACGCCTGGCGATAGTGGCCAACAATTCACGAGAGACGGGAGCTTCCGCTGAATCTGCACCCTCCGGCAGCCAGCCGAGCTCCTCTGCCTTGGCCATGTACGGGGCGGCCCACAGTGGCCCTGGAGTGGGGGAGGGCGCCGTCTGGCCAGAAGCCAGGCAGACCATCTTGGCCAACTGGCCCAGCAAGAGGGGTGTATCGGGAAGGAAGGCGCCGCCGGGAAACCCTTGGATCGCTCCTATCTGAACCAGAGCAAGCACCGATTGGCGAGCCCAGTGGCCGCTCAGGTCAGGAAAAGAGGAAGGTTCGGCACTGGCTCCCGTTAGGGGAATGCCGATAATGAGTGAGAGGACGGCTAAGAAGACCAGTACGATGCGCATCATAGCCAGGATCATACCATTCCTTCGCATTCCTCCCAGTGACTGGTCGATATGCTGCCGCAGGCTGATTACTTTATAATAGACAACCATGAACGAGAGCGCACCTATGATCAAACTGCATAACACCGCCACCCGGCAGAAGGAGACATTTGATCCTCTCCTCCCAGGCCGGATCTCGATGTACACCTGCGGCCCCACCGTTTACAACTTCCCCCACATCGGCAATTGGCGGACCTTCCTCTTTGAGGACTTGCTGCGGCGCACCTTTGAGTTGCTTGGGTACAAAGTGACCCAAGTGATGAACCTGACTGACGTAGAGGATAAGATCATCCGCGCTTCCCTGGAGCGGAGCGTACCTATCGAGGAAATCACCGCCCCCTTCATCGAGGCGTTTTTCAAGGATTTGGACATCTTGCGGGTGGAGCGAGCAGAACACTACCCGCGGGCTACCGAGCACATCCCCCAAATGATTGCCTTGATTGAGACCTTGCTGGCAAAAGGGTATGCATACACCTTGGATGGTTCGGTCTACTACGGCATCGACAAGTTCCCTCGCTACGGCCGCCTCTCCCGCATCAAGGCGTCAGAGGATCGCAGCTACTCGCGTTTGGCAGAGGACGAGTACGAAAAGGAGCAGATCACCGATTTCGCCCTCTGGAAAGCTGCCAAGGAGGGGGAACCGGCTTGGCCGAGCCCCTTTGGCGCAGGCCGGCCGGGCTGGCATATCGAATGCTCGGCGATGTCCATGGCCTACCTGGGAACCACCTTTGACATTCATACGGGCGGGATCGACAACATGTTCCCCCACCACGAGAACGAGATCGCCCAAAGCGAAGGCGCCACCGGTCAGACTTTTGCCCGGGTTTGGTTGCATTCCAACCACCTTATGGTCGATGGGCAGCGCATGGCCAAATCGAAAGGCAACTTCTACACCCTGGACGACCTTTTGGCCCAAGGA
This sequence comes from bacterium, assembly GCA_037131855.1. GTDB lineage: Bacteria > Caldisericota > JANLFM01 > JANLFM01 > JANLFM01 > JAPLHV01. Next base: position 973 of record JBAXQG010000102.1, on the reverse strand, counting down.
TTCTCGCCGCTGGCCATCCGTTTCCTGTTGCTCTCCACACACTACCGCAACACCCTCAACTTTACTTTGGAGGGGTTGCGGCAGGCCGAGCGCAGCGTGGAGCGCCTGCAGGACTTTTATCATCGTTTGCAGGAGTACACGCCGCCTGTGGTTGATGAGAAGGAGCCGGAGAAAGCAAGGATCCTGGAAGGGATTCGCTCACGCGACTTGGAGTTTAAACAGGCCCTGGCTGATGATCTGAACATCTCTGGGGCGCTTTCGGCCACCCATGGCCTCATGCACGAAGTCAACCCCCTCTTGCTGGACGGGAGACTGCTTGCCGAAGAGGCCGAGGCGGCACTGGCCGCCTTGCGCAATTTTGATCGGGTCTTGGTCATTCTGGAAGAGAAAGAGCAAGGCGAGGGCTGGATCCTGGAACAGATCGAGGAGCGCCAATCTGCCCGTCGAAAGAAAGACTTTTCCTTGGCCGACCGCATCCGCCGCGAGCTGGAAGAGAGGGGAATTCTTCTGGAGGATGGACCCCAGGGTACACGCTGGCGTAAGAAGATCTGATTAAGAAAAGGAGGATCCTTTTCATTTCAAGTGGGCATCCTGCCAGCCTGCATCTAGACAGCCCCCGGCAACTAGAGAGCCCCCAGCAGGGTATTCTGTGACATGCTGCCGCAGCCTGTTCAGTCCAGCTTCCCTGTAAATAGCCCGCGGCAGGGTGTTCATGGCGATGATGATCAAAAAGAGTCTTGTCGGCACTGGGATGGTCCTAGAGAAAGTCATGCCCTTATGCTCTTGAGGTCTTATCGAGACCCAATCTGCGTGCCACCGGAATGGTCCTCGTAGGGGCGGGTTTCAAACCCGCCCACGCACGGGCTGTCTTGGCATAGTGATGTCCCATTCTCCAGAACAAGCTGCCGCAGGATGTTCAGTGTCGAAGCAGGGCAGATAGCCGTAAGGACGCCGCCCCTCGGGCTGGTTGCTC
>JBAXQG010000101.1:0-3382 GCA_037131855.1 bacterium | reverse complement strand
AGGGGGAACCCGTGAATGGTGAACCAGTCGCAGTAAAGAGAGGCAGCTTCGTTCTCCAAGACATGGTTGAAAGGATAAAAACCTCGGCCGGTGTGGTTGAAGACGCCATCCAGGATCACCTTGATGCCGCGCTGGTGAGCCTGATCAAGCAAGGTTTTGAGGGCTTCGTTTCCGCCCAGCAAGGGATCGACTTGGAAGTAGTCAAAGGTGTGATAGCGGTGGCTTGCCGGGGATTGGAAAATCGGATTGAAGTACAGCGCATTGATTCCCAACTCGCAGAGATAATCCAATCGCTCCGCCACTCCGAGAAGGTCTCCGCCCTTGAAGCCTTTTACGCTGGGGGGTGATTCCCATGGCTCAAGCCCCACCGGTTTGACTAGACGGCCACTCTTAGCGAAACGATCGGGAAATATTTGATAGAAAACCGCTTCCTTCACCCAATCCGGCGTCATGATTGACCCTTGGCTTTTCATCAAGCAGGCGCTCCCTCCGCTTCGTTCGAGGGCAAGCCCAATCGCTGCAAGGTCTCGGGAAGGGGACGGCCTTCAGCATCCCAACCACGAAGCCGGAACAGCGCCTGCACTTGTTCCTCAAAAAAGGCTCGCGGGATGACGCGGCCTTTCATCAAACCGGCAAAGCTGGTCTCGCTGAAGAAACGCTCGGGCAGGGTGTCATCCGCATGGCTGCGCCCGGTGCGCAAATTGTAGAGACGGGAAAGCGCTTGGATTCGTTCGCCCGCTTCCATCAAAGTCTCAGCGTCGGTAGGGAAGCCGGTGATCGCTTCCATGAAAGGCGCCAGCCGGTCAAAGCCAAAGGGAAGGAAATCGCAAATGATCAGCGAGTTGCGCGCGTTGATCTCATCCTGGCCGGCCTTGATGTAAGCCGGCAGAACATCTAACGTGAGGCTCCCGTTCATCTCGTCGGTAGCGCTCCAAAAGCGGGTGTGGCTGGCAAAATCAGCAGTAGCCAGGTTCAGTCCCATCGAATAGCAGCCCAGGAGGTTTACCCCGGAGATCTCCATCCCTCCGCACTGGATGGCAAATGCTTCACTTCCCTGGCCGATCACGCGCGAGGCCAGGCGCGTCCCCTCTGCCAGCAGATCGCCGAAACCGCGACGAAAAGCGATGTCCTCAATCAAGGCTTGCTGCCCCTCAGCGTGGCCGAAACGTATCTTTTCATTCAATTCCGGAGTTAAGAGACCCCGTTCAGCGCACTCCATGGCGTAGGAGATGACCAAGCCGGTGGAGATAGAATCCAATCCATAGCGGTCGCACAACCAGTTGGCCTCGGCCAGTTCTTTCGCGTTCCCGATCTCGCAGTTCGATCCAAGGAAGGCAGCGGTCTCATATTCCGGGCCCTCTACCTCATGCCCGTTCCAGTGAGCCAGCTTCGAGCAAAGGATTACGCTGCATCCGTAGCACCCGACATTCTTCCAATTCAGATCGCGTCTGCAGGTCTCGGCGGTAATCCCTTCATAGGCGGGAAATTGCCCGTCGCGGTAGTTGTGAGTGGGAAGGAAGTAGCCGATCTCTTGGCCCATCCTGACCCACATCATGGTCCCCAACTCGCGCCGGCGCTTGGCGTTGGGGTGATCACGCAATTCGGCCAACAATTCCTGGGAAAGCGCCCGGAACCGCTCGGGATCCGCGTAGGGAACCTTTTCCGTCCCGATCGCCACCACCGCCTTCAACCGTTTCGATCCCATCACCGCTCCAGCCCCGCCTCGTCCAAATTGACGGTAGCGCTCAGTGCAGATGGCGGCAAAGCGCACCCGGTTCTCTCCGGCTGGGCCGATTGAAGCCACTTTGCTTCCGGGATGGCGGGCTTGCAAAGTCTCTTCGGTTTCGAAGACGTCTTTCCCCCATAGATCGGTGGCATCCAGGAATTGGGCGCCCTCGGGGGTGATGAGCAAGTAGACGGGAAGTTCTGAAGCGCCTTGGATCGAGACATAGTCCCAGCCGGCTCGTCGCAAGGCAGGCCCGAAGTGCCCGCCGGCGTGCGAGTCGAGAAAATTGCCAGTCAGAGGAGACCGGGTCACCACGGCCGAGCGGGCAGAGGTTTGGATCAAAGAACCGGTTAATGGTCCGGTCACAAAAAGGAGGGGATTCTCCGGGTCGAAGGGGTCCGTGGAGCGGTCCTGTTCTACCAGCAGAGAGAGGCCCACCCCTTTCCCTCCCAGGAATTGACGCAAGCGATTTTCCTCCAGTTGGCCTTGCCGGACAGTTCGCTTGGTCAGGTCGATTTCCAAATAGCGGTTGAAACTCGTCTTCATGTTTCCTCCTTATTTATTTGAAGCAGCGCATCGGCGAGTTATCAAACTGCCGCAGGTCGTCTGTGGTGGATATCCAGAAAGTCCACCAGCATGGAATAACCGGTCGGGATCTTGCCCGCACCGAAACCACGAATGGTCACTTCGCCCAATGCATCGGTGGAAATCTTGAGGGCGTTCTGGGCGCCGTTAACACCGGCCAGGGGATCTTCTTGGTCCAGTTCCTGGGGGCCGACGGAAACGCGCACTTCGTTCCCCTCTCGCCAGACGCGGCCAATCAATTTGTAGACCTTTCCCGCCTTTTTGGCGCGGGCTACATCTTCCACGCTGATCCCGGTGATCCCAACGCAGGGAAGAACAGCCGGGTCAGGACGGATCGCGGCGCCGAAGACGGTGTTGGCCAGAATGCAGACTTTGGCCAAAGCATCCCACCCAAGCACGTCCGCATCGGGGACAGCCTCGGCATAGCCAAGTTGCTGCGCTGCTTTCAAAGCGTCCTCGTAAGAGCCTCCTTCCGCCATCTGGGTCAAGATGTAGTTGGTAGTGCCATTGAGGATCCCTTGCACCTCCTCAATGCGACATCCGGCCAAGGAGTAGCGGAGCAGGTTGAGTACCGGCGTGCCACTCATGACAGTCCCTTCGAAACGCAAAAGGAGCCCGCGGTTTTCTGCATCCTGCAACAATTCCTTGGCGAAAAGAGCCATCGGCCCCTTGTTGGTTGTTACCACGTGCATCCCTTGAGAGAGCGCCTTGCGAATGTGCGAAGTGCCGGGCTCTCCTGTTTTGATATCGGTCCAAGTGGCCTCGAAGAGGATCTCCGCTCCGGCCATTTCGATCGTTTCGAGGGCGCCAAGACCACTTTTTTCTCCGGGGAACTGGTCCAGATTCTTCCCTTCTCCCACCCAAGCCAGCAGCTCCTTCAAGTCCAAACCTTGCCGGTCCAGGACGCTGCCGCGTTGCGCATCACAGACTGCCACCACTTTGAATTCGAGTCCGTACGCTTCACGCAAGGCGCTCTCCTTGTCGCGAAGCAGTTCAGCAAAACCCTGCCCCACCACGCCGAAACCGATCAATGCCAGTTTATACATCATGCCTCCTCATCTATTTGTATTA
>JBAXQG010000100.1:0-3407 GCA_037131855.1 bacterium | reverse complement strand
TCCTGGCTGATGCCGGGGGAGAACCTGGACTTCTCCGAAGATGTCCTTGTCGCCACCTCCGGCTACGACTCCAACTATGCTCCTTTCCCAGCCTCTTACGATTGGGGGGGAAACTACGTCATGTCCATCGCCCAGATGGCCCGTTGGTCCGGACCGGCCGACGAGCCGGACGCTCCTTACCCCTCCGGCCCCGGCCTTCCTCCCCCCTGCATCCCCCAGAAGCACCTTCAACAGATGCTCGTTTTCCCGCCCCGCGCCTCGGCCCTGGACAACCTGAACATCAAAGGGGCAGTTACCAGTCTGGGCGGCGTCTATACGCACATGTACTGGAACGGCGCCTACTTCGATGATGGATATGATGCTTATTACTACGATGGTTCGCAGGGCATCAACCATGCCGTCGCCATCATCGGCTGGGACGATGCTTTTGACCGGGACAACTTCGCCGGCTCGGACAGCGGCCTGCCACCCGGCGACGGGGCTTTCCTGGTGAAGAACAGTTGGGGCGCCTCGTTCGGCGATGAGGGGTATTTCTGGGCATCCTACTACGACAGCAACTTCGACGTGGCTGTGGTCTTCTCTTCCGCGGAGGACACCGCCAACTACAACCGCAACTATCAATACGACCCGCTGGGGAATACCCTCAACCTCGGCTACGGCCGTGAATACGCCTGGATGGCCAACGTCTTCACGGTGTATTACGGCGAAGCGCTGGAACTGGCGGCAGTCAGCTTCTACGCCAATGCCCCCGGCACGACCTATCAGGTCTACGTCAATCCCAATTTCAGCGGGGCCGACTATCGAGGCGCTCTGCGTGAGTCCGGCGCCCTTGCCGTCGCCGGCTACTACACCGTGCCTCTGGACCCCATCGTGACGGCGCCCGTCGTTCCCGGGCAACGTTTTTCAGTGGCGGTGCGGCTCTCCACGCCGGGATACACTTATCCCCTGCCGATCGAGTTCCCCTCCGAAGCAGTCGGCTCCAGTCATGCCACGGCCAGTCCCGGTCAAAGCTTCATCAGTTCAGACGGGATCGTTTGGGAAGACCTCACCAGCCAGACCGACTTCGACCCAGCCATGGCCAACAGCAACGTCTGCCTGAAAGCGTTCACCCAACGTCCGGCCACCCTCTCTCTGCAGCGGCCCAACGGCGGGGAAACTTTGGATTCCGACCTGCCCACCAATATCCTCTGGAACTCCAGCGGGATCAGCGACAACTTGAAGGTGGAGGTTAACCGCGATTACCCCAACCTGCCCTGGGAATCGTTGTGGATTACCCCGGCAGCGACCGGCAGCGCGGCCTGGACCCCCGGCTTGACTCCCTCCAGCCACTATCGCATCCGCTTGTCCAGCCTAAACAACGGCCATTTGACGGATAAATCCAGCCGAGACTTCACCATCTCTCGCGCCATCAGCCTTCAGCTCCTTGGGCCCAACGGGGGCGAGGAGTGGATCACCGGCCAAAACCGGGAGATCACCTGGACCTCCACCCACGCCGGCTCCTTGGTGCGCGTTGAGCTGACCCGCAGCTACCCGGAGGGTCCATGGGAAACTCTCTTCGCCGCCACCGCCAACGATGGAGAAGCGCAGTGGACAGTGACCGGCTCCCCCTCCTCGCGTTGCCGCGTGCGGGTCAGCAGCGCCAGCGAGCCGGCTGCTTTGGATACCTCTTCCGCTAATTTCCGCATTCTCTCAGACGAGACATGGGTTCTCGCCAACTTGCACGAATGGGGGGTGGAGAGCCTGGCAAGCCCGCCCGGCGCTCCCCTGACGATCTTCGCCGGGACCAATGACGGTGGGGTCTTCCGTTCCTTGAACGGTGGAGAGAAATGGGGGCAGCTCAACAAAGGGCTGAATTGCCTCCGTGTCCTCTCTCTGGCAGCCGGAAGCGGTGTGACCGCTTTCCTTTTCGCCGGGACAGCCACAGGGGGCGTCTATCGCTCGGCCAACGGAGGGGAAAACTGGAGTCCGGCCAATACCGGCTTTTCCTTCGCTGATTTGACCATCAACGCCTTGGCCGTCAGCGGGGGGAAGGGGAATGTGGTTTTGGCCGGCACTCGCACCGGCGGCGTCTACCGCAGCAGCGACAGCGGCGCGCATTGGATGGCCAGCAACAGCGGGATGTCCAGCTTGAATGTGCATGCGCTGTTGGCGGAGCCCGGCCCCAGCAACAGAGTGTACGCCGGAACCAGCAGCGGTTTCTATGGTTCTATTGACGGCGGGCAACAGTGGACGCTCACGACCGCCGGCCTCCAAGGTGTGGAAGTGTGGTCCCTGGCCATCGCCCCTCATGATCCCAGCCGGCTCTTCGCCGGCGCCGCAAACGGGGTCTTCCGCTCCAATGACGGCGGCGCAAGTTGGAACCGCACCAGCACGGGCCTGCACCCCGGGACGGTTCGAACCCTGCTGGTCTCTCCGGCCAATCCGGACTTGGCGCTGGCTGGGGTCGAGGGCGAAGGGATCTACCAGACCATCGATGGCGGCTTAATCTGGGCGCCTTTGAACAGTGGCTTGACCGACCTCCGACCTCACGCTTTGTTGGCCAAAGAGGCTTCTCCAGCGACCTTCTTTACCGGAACGGCCAGCGCTGGCCTCTTCCGCTATATCCGCGCCTGCTCTTTGACTCTCCTTGAGCCGGCCGGGGAGGAGCGCTGGGTAATCGGCACTCCCGGCACGATCTCCTGGACTTGGTCGGGCGTCATCTCCAATGTGATGGTGGAACTATCCCGAACTAGCGGAGAAAGCTGGGAAACCCTCTTCTCCTCCACAACCAACGATGGGTCGGCCACCTGGACTATCACCGGTCCAGCTTCCGGCAATTGCCGCATGCGGGTCTCCAGCCTGGCCAACCCGGCCGTGGCCGGGGTCTCCCAATCCGACTTCACCATCTCCCCGAGCCCCACCCTCCAACTGCTCACCCCCCACGGCGGGGAGAGCTGGACTTGCGGCAGCACCCAAAACATCACCTGGACATCCTCTCATCTGTGGGGAGCGGTGAGCATCGAACTGAACCGCGATTACCCCTCCGGACCCTGGGAACCCCTCTTCCCCAGCACGGCTGACGACTGGGCAGTCACCTGGACCGTCACCGGACCGTCCACCCTGCATGCCCGGATGCGCGTCAGCAGCCTGGCTTGGCCTTTCGCAAGTTCTGTCTCCATGTCCGACTTCGCCATCATCATCGATGAAACGAGCTATACACTGGCACTATTAAAAGAGTGGAACTTGGTGGCCATGTCCGTAGTGAGCGAGGCCAGTCCCACTCTGATCTTCGGCCCCAACCTGCTGGCGATCTATCTTTGGGATCCATCCAAAGCCAACTACATCGTCCCCGCCAATCTGACTCCCGGCTACGGCTACTGGGTCCGTCTGCGCGCCGCCGCCGCGGTGACCTTCACCGGTCAGGCTCT
>JBAXQG010000099.1:0-3603 GCA_037131855.1 bacterium | reverse complement strand
GTCCAACGCTGGTGAGCGATGGAGTCGATCAGTTTGAGGTCGAGGAAGAGCCAATCGAGCGATGCCAGCATCTCGCGGAAAAGCCCTTCCTCAGCGTAGCCGCAGGTCTCCACGGCCGTGTGGATCCAGGAATGGCGGCATTCGGCCAGCGCGGCGAGGAGAAAATCCGGTTGGGCGAGAGGCTCCCCGCCACTGAAGGTCACGCCGCCGCCCGAACCCCAGAAACGCCGATCCCGCGCCAGCCGGCTCATCAAGGCGGAGAGGGTGAGTTTCCAGGCGGAGACGCGCAGGGCCTCGCTGCGGCAAGCCGTCACGCAGGAGTGATCTTCGCAACCAGCACATGTTTGTCGCGAGAGGAGTAACGCCTCCCCCTCCTCCAGCGCCGCCTGGCGGCAAGCTGACAAGCAGCGGCGACAGCCCTGCCTGAAGCGGCACCGCTCGACGGCAAAAAGCAACTGGGGGTAGGGCTGCAACCCCTCCGGGTTGGCGCACCAAGGACAATGCAAGGGGCAGCCAGACAAGAAGACCACGGTGCGGCAGCCTGGCCCGTCATGTACGGAGAACCCTTGCAAGTCGAAGACCAGGCCGCTGGGATTCAACAGCTCACCTAGGGGCGACACAACGAGATAGTTGACAGTGGACAGGTGATAGTGGACAGACAGATGAACTATCCACTATTCACCATGCACTATCCACTGCTCGCTAGTCCGCAGCGCTGCTCAGGGGCAGGATCCTCTCCGTTTTCCCCCCGCTTTCGCGCTGCAGGAACCAGGAGCAGGTGGCAGCCACCAACTCGGGATAAGTCCAGGGATGATCCGCTTCGGCTGCGCAGATTCCCAGTTCCTCCCGTTCGCTGGATTGATAACTGGCACAGTATTTGCACTTGGGCAGGAAAATCAAGTCCCGGCAAGGCAGATCCTCCAAATTCACCACCCCGCCGGTGCGGCGGCAAATCCCTTTGGCCGCGTCCACCGGGACGTAGCGGCGGCAGTCGGAATGTCGCATCTCCATATTCACCTCCTAGACGGACTCGTACTCGGTGCGGGCAATCACTTCGTCCTGGATCGCCTTGCCGATCTCCACCCAGTATTGGGTGAAGCCGGCCACCCGCACCATCAGCGTGCGGTAGTTCTCCGGGTGTGCCTGGGCATCCTTCAGCACCTTGGAATCGACGATGTTGTACTGGATGTGAAAGGCTCCCTGCCGCAGGTAGGCGCGGGTCAACTCCAGCAGCTTCCTTGCTCCTTGCGCGCCGCGAGCTGCGCTGGGATGAATCTTCAGATTCATCTGCGAGTTCTGCGAGCGGCTGTGATCCCAGCAGGTCGCTGAGGCAAAGAGGGCGTAGGGGCCGTTGCGGTCCGTACCCGGGTAGGCTGACATCGAGCCGTCAGCGAAAGTTGTCCCGGCCAATCGCCCGTCCGGCCCGGCCAAGGTCACCGCTCCCATCGGACCATGGGTGCTGACGGAGATCTGGCAAGGGTAGAGGGGGAAGCCGTAGAGCGATTGGAAGCGACGCGCGACGGTGGAGAAATATTGTTCCCACTGGGCGAGGAGGGTATCGGCCCGGGGATCGTCGTTGCCATACTTGGGAGCGGTGAGCAAGTCGTGATGGATCTCCTCCCATACCTCCCCTCCCGGACGCAGGACTTGCGCGGACAGCGAATAGGAGCCGACCTCTTCCGCCGTCTGGAAGCCGAAATTGGCCAGGATGGCTTGGCGCACATCCTCCAGGGAGTGGCTCTTGTCTTGGTAGACAGATGCCTTCAACGCGGACAGCGCGTTCACCAGGTTGGCCGTGCCGCAGCTCTCCACGTTGTAGGTAGCATTGTACCGGTAGCCAAGGTTTCCGATGTGGTAGCCGGTCTCCAGGCAGTCTGGCTTGAGGAGGGAATGCAAGACCGGCATGTTCTGCTTGCGCCAGATGTCGTGCTGGACGTTGTTGGCCCGGCAGAGAACCTCCACAGCCATCTCGAAGTAGGAGCAGAAAGTCTCCCAGAGCTCCTCGAAGGTAGCTAGAGGGCGGTCTTGGGGGGGAAATATTTGAACGTCGCGGCGCATGTCCCGCCCGTTGAAAAGAACACACTCCAGAATCTTGGGGAGAGAGAGGAAATGCACCCCCACGCTGGTCGGCTGGCCGGAACCGCCTGGGATCCAGTAACGGCGGCCGCCCAGGGTCAGCTCGTGCCAAGAGCCGGGAGAGGTCTCCAGGCAACCCCCCACCGACCAGGCCCGCGCTTCCTCCACATCCATCCCCTCCGGTCCATACTGGCTGAGCAGGAAGGTGCGCGCCACCTCATCGTTCAACCAGGCTGGGTAGCCGGTGCCAGTCTTGTTACACTCGATGGCCTGCAGCAGCAAGTCCTCCGGCAGGCGCTCGTGGTAGAGGAGGCCCAAGGTCGGCTGGGGGGTGGCGCAGGTCATTCCCGCCTCCAGGATCAACATCTCCAGGGGATTGGTCGCCGAGCTGCCATCCTTGGCCAGGCCGCCCAGGCAGAGGTGATTAAAGGTGTTTCCGGAGAGCACCCCCCCGACCACCCCCATGGCGGCAAAGCAGTCGTAGCAGGTCATCTTCACCCGATAAAGCTCCAACAGTTCCAAGGCCTCCATCTCCCCAAGGCGGCCGGCTTCCCGGTCTTGCTCGAACCATGGCCAGAGAATCTGCCCTACTCTCCCTGGAGAAAGACCGCTGATGCAGTCCTCGTTCAGCACTGCGGTGTGCAGGAGAAAAACCAGTTGCAAGGCCTCGCGGAAGGTGCGCGGCTGGCGGCTGGCAATCCACTCCAGGCTATCCGCCAGTTCCCCGTATTCATTCCGCAAGAGCAACTCCTCGCTCTCTTGCTCCAGGCGCCTCGCTTCCTTGGAGTAGTTGTTGATCCAGCTTTGGATTCCTTCCAACACCAGGATCGAAGCCTGGTAGAAATAAAGACGGTCCATCCCGCGCAGACCGTCCCCACCGGCTTCCCCAGCTACTTCTGCCATGTGGGTGCGGGCGATCTCCTTCACTCCCTCCAGGCCGTGCTGCAAGGGGTAATAGTAGTTGGTCACCTCCCGGCCCTGGGGCAGCGTGTACCCCGAGTCGAACATGCAGATGACGCTGCGCATGAGGTTCTCTTTCAGGGGGTAGCCGGGGACCATCTGCTCGTATTTGTGCCCCACGTCGTCCACTGACTTCCCCACCCAGGCGCGCGCCAATTCCAGCAAGGCGGGGACCTCCTGGCGGGGGATGCCGAACTTGCCGGCGATGGAAACCACAGGGCCGAAGTTTTCGGTGACGTTGCCGCCGCCGCTTCCCCACTTGGTGACCTGGTCAGCGGCTGCTGAGCCTTTCTCTAAAGCGGCCTGATAGAGCTGGTCCTGCACGGCCATGAAATACCCCTCGCTGAGCCAGGGCATCGGGAAGGAGCCGCGGTAATAGATCGTCTTTCCACCCACCAGCCGTTCCCCCGGGTAGATAGTCGGGGTCAAATGAGAAAACGCCATCTTGAGGGCCTCCGCCCGCCGCACTACCGGGACTTCTCCCTCCAACTGCTGCCAACGGCGCGTATACCAGTAGGGGAACTCCAGCGAGACCGAGGAGAGAGTCTGAAAATAGAGATCGCGCAA
>JBAXQG010000098.1:0-3631 GCA_037131855.1 bacterium | reverse complement strand
GCCAAGGAACGCATCTTCTACTCGCCGATCGGGATGGCCGTGGATGACATTGTCCTGGCCAAGCAGGTCTACGACCTGGCCAAGGCCAAGGGCGCGGGGCAGACGCTGTCGTTGATGGGAGAGAAGGATCCGCTACACCAAGAAGGAGTTATCCGATGAACAACGAGAGTGCTATTTTCCAGAAGCTAGCTCAGTCCATCTGGGACTTTGACCCCGATGCCGCCGCAGCAGCCGCCAAAGAGGCTATCGCTGCCGGCATCGCCCCGGCACGAGCGGTGGAGGAAGGTTTCTCCCCGGCGATCCGCGAGCTGGGGGACAAGTTCGATCGCATGGAGGTCTTTCTCCCCGAGCTGGTGATGGCTGCCGGAGCGATGAAAGCCGGCGTCACTGTTTTTGAGGAAGAGATGAAAAAGTCAGGCGGCAGCCTGGCCAATAAAGGGGTGGTCGTGCTGGGGACGGTGGAGGGAGATATCCACGATATCGGCAAGACCATCGTCGGGGCGATGCTCTCCTCGGCCGGGTACAAGGTCGTTGACCTGGGAGTGGAGATCTCCGTTCCCCGCTTTCTGGAGGCGGCCGACCAGGCCAAGGCTGACATCATCGCCGCCTCGGCCCTGCTCTCCACCACCATGCTGCGCCAGAAGGACCTGGTTGAGTTTCTCACCACCCGCGGCAAGAAGGAGAAATACATCGTCATCGTCGGCGGGGCGCCCGTTACCCAGGAATGGGCTGACAAGATCGGGGCCGATGCCTACGCCCGCGACGCGCAGCAGGCTATCAAGGTGCTGGACGGCTTGATGGCGGCCCGGCGAGCCTGACCTCTCCCCCCGGAAGGAGAACGAGATGGATCTCACGGAAATCTTGAAACGCTCTGAGCTAGGCGCCCTCACCACAGGAGATGAATTCCTGCTGAAGAGCGTCTCCATGAACACCATGCGCTTGGCCCGCGAGGCCAAGCTGAAGTTTGACCCACAGGTTCTGGTCAATCAGGACGACGAAGCTGCCGATCGTCTCTTCCAAGCTGGCCGGCAATTGTTGCTGGAGACCGGCCTTTACTGCACCTCCAGTCGCCGCGTGATCCGCTTTTCCGAGCGGGAGCTGGACGAACACTTGAAGCGTCTGCCCGGCCAAGTAACGGTAGGACGAGGCAAGGAGCTGCACGCGGTTCGACACCGCAATGTGGAGGACCCCGCCTTCCCGACCGTCTTTGGCGGCCCTTTCAACTGCGACACCGATGAAGCTACTTTCGTCAAGTTCAACGAGGCCTACGCCCGCGAGCCCCTCATCGACATCCTCTTTTTCCCCGGCTATCTGAAAGAGCTGGACGGGATCCTCATCCGGCCCGGCTCCGGTCTCTCCACCCGAGCGGCTATCCTCTACGGGCGCTACGCCCGGGAGGCGGTGATGCGCGCTGGACGTCCCGACATGCCCATCGCCGGACACGCCGTAATGGCCTTGAACGAGATCGCCTGCTCGAATGAGGAATGGGGCCTGCGCTCCAGCGACCCGCGGGCCATGGTGCTGATCTCCGAGCTGCAGGTGGACGACGTCACCCTCACCCGCTTGGTTTACTACAGGGCCATCGGCGCTCCCATCTATATGTCTTTTACCCCCTTGATCGGTGGGTATGGCGGAGGGCCGGAGGGAACCGCTATCACCGCTGTAGCCTCGGTCATCGCTTCCACTTTGCTGGGCGGTGATTTCGTTCACATCGGCCCGCAGCACATCAAGCTGCGGGTCCAAACCAACCAGCATTCCCTCTGGCTCTCCTCGATCGTCAACCAGGCCATCGCCCGCAACAGCCAGATGATCACCACCACCTCCCACACCACCGCTGGGCGGCCAGGATCGCTGCAGTTCGCCCTGGAGTTCTCCGCCCTGGCCATCGCCTCGGTGATCAGTGGATCCAACCAGTCCGGACCCCGACCCGCTGAACCTCTGGGCAACAACCAGAACAGCCCCCTGATGTGCCGCCTCTTCGCCGAAGTGGGGCGGGCCACCACCCGAATCGACCGAGCCAAGGCCAATGAGATCGTGCTAGCCCTCTACCAGGAGTATAAGGACCACCTCGACCTGGCCACCTCTCCCCGCGGCAAAACCTTCAACGAACTCTACGACATGAACACCCTGGAGCCCAGCGAGGAGCACTATGCCACCTACCAGGAAGCCCGGGCCAAGCTGCTCGCCCTGGGGCTCCCCCTGGACTAGGCCGGACCTGGAGTGGTGCGAAGGGAAACGATGATGAAACAAAAAAGCCCCCGGCAACTTAATAGCCCCCGGCAACTTAATAGCCCCCGGCAGGGTGATACTGCTGAAAAGTTCCCGCTCCTCCGGGCGCCCTACCCCCTCTATATCGACGACCGCTGGGTGACCCCAGTCGAGGGGAAGAGCTTCCCGGTGCTGGACCCCAATACCAACGAGGAGGTCGCCTCCATCTACCAGGGCGGGGCCGCCGAGGTGGAAGACGCCGTCCAGGCTGCCCGCCGCGCCTTCGACGAGGGACCCTGGGGGCGGATGACCGCCCGCGAGCGCGGCCTGCTGCTGGACCGCCTGGCCGACATCATCGAGCGTGACGGCGAAACTTACGCCTACCTGGAGGCTTTGGATACCGGCAAGGTGATCATGCAGGCCATCCATTTCGACGTCCCCCAGGGTATCGACGCCTTGCGCTACTACTGCGGCAAAGCCCGCGACATCCATGGCGAGACGGTCGACGTGGCTGTCCCCGGTTACTGGAATTACCGCCTCTGGCAGCCGGTCGGAGTGGTGCTGGAGATCCTCCCCTGGAACGGCCCCCTGATGATGGGGCTGCAGAAGGTGGCCGGGATCCTGGCAGCCGGGAACACCGTCATCATCAAGCCCCCTTCAGACGCCTCCCTGTCTCTGGTGGAATTGGCCAAGGCTTTCCAGGAGGCCGGTTTCCCTCCTGGCGTGGTGAATATCGTCACCGGTCCTGGCAGCAGCATAGGGGAAGCCCTGGCTCGCCACCCCGGCATCGACATGATTTCAGTGACCGGCTCTACCGCCACCGGCGCCCGGGTGATGGAGCTGGCTGCGCCGGGGATCAAGAAACTGGCCCTGGAGCTGGGCGGCAAGAACCCCAACATCGTCTTCGCCGACGCCGATCTGGAGCAGGCCAGCGAGTGGGCCAAGGCAGCCATCTTCAACAACCAGGGCGAGATCTGCGTCTCCGGTTCCCGCCTGCTGTTGGAAGAAGGGATCCACGACGCCTTCCTGGAGAAATTGGTGGCCAAGACGCGAGCCCTGCGCATCGGCTTCTCCACTGATCCGGCCAGTGAGCTGGGTCCTCTTATCAGCCGCGGCCAGCAGGAGAAGGTGCTGGGATACATCGAGGCCGGCCTGACCGAAGGGGCTCAGCTCCTGACCGGCGGCGCGGCTCCCGTTGAGGCGCACCTGGCCCGCGGGAATTTCGTCCTCCCCACCATTTTCGACGGGGTCACGCCAGAGATGCGCATCGCCCGCGAGGAGATCTTCGGGCCGGTCCTCTCGGTGCTCGCCTTCCGTGATGAAGAGGAAGCCCTGCGCATCGCCAACGGGGTGGAGTACGGCCTGGCCGGAGCCATCTGGACCCGCGACCTGGGCCGCGCCCACCGCCTGGCCCGCCAGTTGC
>JBAXQG010000097.1:0-3643 GCA_037131855.1 bacterium | reverse complement strand
AAAATCTGTCCCCGTTCATGCACTAGCTCATGCGTTTCCTCGGTGGGGCAGGTTTCAAACCTGCCCCTGCCCACAGGCGTTCTATCCTTTCACGGCCCCCAAGGTGAGGCCCGAGACGAGGTACTTGGAGGTCAAGAGGAAGAGTATCACCACCGGAATGGAGATCAGCACGGCAGCCGCTGAGAAAGGCCCCCAGTTGGTATAATAGGCGCCCTGCAGGGTCACCGTGCCCAACGGCCAGGTGAAGAGGGCCTGCTTCTGCAAGACCACGCGGGCGATGATGAACTCGCTCCAGGCGGTCATGAAGGAGAAAAGGGCGGTAATGGAGAGGGCCGGCGTAGAGAGAGGGAGGATCACCCGGAAGAAGGCGCCCAGAGGTGTCGTTCCGTCAATATAGGCCGCTTCCTCCAGATCGTTGGGGATGGTGTCGAAATACCCCTTCAGGATCCAGATCGAGAAGGGCAAGGCGATGGACATATAACAGAGGATCAGCCCCCAGAAGTTGTTGATCAGGCTGAGTTGGATCAACATCATGTAGAGGGGCAGAAGCAGCATCGTGGCAGGAAAAAATTGAGTCACCAGGAGGAAGATGAGGCTAGGTTGCTTCCCCGCGAACTTGAAGCGAGAGAAGGCGTAGGCTGCCGGAGCGGCCAGGATCAAGGCCACTGTAGCGGTGATGACCGATACCATGAGGCTGTTGCCGATCCAGGTCCAGAACCCCACCTTGGGGTCGAAGAGGATTGATTGGTAGGAAGCCAGAGTGGCGTCGGGCGGAATGAGGGAGAGATTCATGGAAAAAACGGTGCCGCTGGGGCGCAGGGAGACGGTGATCACCCGCAGCACCGGGTAGAGGGCTGCAGCGCAGGCGACGATCAGGATCAGGTTGATCAGGAGACGTTTGAAGGAGCTGTCCCCCTTAGCTCGCTTGAAGAATGTGCCTGCCACGTTACACCTCCTGGGACCCACGAGTGGCCCGAATGTAGAAAAGACAGAAGATCAGCAAGATCAGGAATATCACCACTGAAAAGGCCGCCGCATAGCCATAGCGGTAGAAATCGAAGGCGGCCCGGTAGACATAAGTCACCAGGATCTGGGTGCCGTTGTTGGGTCCTCCTTTTGTGATCAGGTAGATGATGTTGAGGTTGTTGAAGGTCCACACCGTACCGAGGATGATGGCTGGGGTGAGCACCGGTTTCAGGAAGGGAATGGTAATTTTGCGGAATTGCTGCCAGCCTGTGGCCCCATCGATTTGGGCGGCCTCGTAATACTCAGGGGAGATGCTCTGCAAGCCTCCCAGGATGATCACCATCATGAAGGGAATCCCCAGCCAAATGTTGGTGACGCAGACCGCGATAAAAGCCCAAAACGGGTCTGTCAGCCAAGGAATGGCCGGCAGACCGATGGATTGCAGGATCAGGTTGATCGATCCGTACTGGGTATTGAACTCGTTCTTCCACATCATTGCCACGATCAACTGGGGGATTGCCCATGGCAACACCAGGAGGGTTCGGTACAGCCCCCGCATCTTCAGGTTGCGGTTTAGCAACACCGCCAGCCAGAGGCCGAAGGCGACGTGGCATATCACATTCACCGCTGTCCAGAGGATCGTCCTTCCGAGGACGGTGTAGAACTCAGGGTTGCTGAAGATCTCGGCGAAGTTGCCCAGGCCAATGAACTGCGGTTGCTTGGTAGGGCTGTTGATGTTGTACATGTTGGTATCGGTGGCAGCCAAGTTGAAGGCGTAGACGAAAGGGTAGATGACGGTGGCGCAGATCACTACGAATGCCGGAATCAGCAAAAGATAGGCCAGACGGTTGCGCCGCATGTGCTCGCGGAAGCGCACCGAGAAAGGCCGGGGGTCGCGATAGCGCTGGGGCTGCTTTGTTTCCTTGGGGATAGCTGTGGCTGCAATGTTCATGGCAGGCTCCTAGTAGATGGCCCGTTCGCTGTCGGCGTCGAAGGCATGGCTGCGGCCCAGTTTGAAGACAACCTGTACGGAATCCCCTTCTTTGGCGGGAGTGGAGGGATCGACGCGAGCGATAAAGGAGACTGTGGTCGCTATCAGCTTCAGGAATTTCTCAGAGAGGAGCTTCTGCGAAGCGCTGGAAGCGACAAAGGTTCCTTCCGGGGAGGAGAGATAGAGGAAGATCTCCGCCCCCAACAATTCCAGCACATCGACCTTGGCTGTGACCGGGATATGCACCGCCCCGTCTCCGCCACCCATGTTGATGTCCTCCGGGCGGATGCCAAAAACCACCTCTTTGCCCCGGTACGGCGCTAATGCGGCACGATGCTCGGGCAAGACAGGCAGGCGGAAAGAGGCCATCTGGAAAAAGAGCTCGCCCTCACCCTCGACGAAAGCGGGGAAGAAGTTCATCGGGGGGGAGCCGACGAAGCCGGCCACAAACTTGTTGGCTGGCCGGTCGTAGACATCGGAAGGGGTTCCCATCTGCTGAATGATCCCTTGGTTCATAATCACGACCAAATTGCCCAGGGTCATCGCCTCCATCTGGTCATGGGTGACATAGATGGTAGTGACCCCAAGTTTCATGTGCAGCTTGGACAGCTCCACTCGCGTCTGTACCCGCAACTTGGCGTCCAGGTTGGAGAGCGGTTCGTCCATCAGGAAGACCTTGGGATTGCGAACGATAGCCCGGCCTACGGCGACTCGCTGCCGTTGCCCACCCGAGAGAGCCCGCGGTTTTCGTGCCAGCAGAGGGGTCAGCTCCAGCATTTCAGCCGCCTCCCTGACACGCTGGTCGACCTCTTCGCGGCGCACGCCGTGCAGGCGCAAACCGAAGGCCATATTGTCGAAAACAGTCATGTGCGGGTAGAGGGCATAAGATTGGAACACCATGGCGATGTCCCGTTCCTTGGGGGGAAGATCATTCACCTTGCGATCGCCGATGAAGATCTCGCCATCGGTCGCTTCCTCAAGGCCGGCAATGAGCCTCAAGGTGGTCGTCTTGCCGCATCCGGAAGGCCCGAGGAGGACGACGAACTCCCCGTCCGGAATGGTCAAGTCGATCCCTTTCAGGATCTGGACCGGACCAAATGCCTTGGACAAGTTCACCAGTCTGACTTCTGCCATGTTCCACTACCTCTTCCACGATGAGTTGGTCTGCTTGCTCTATTGTATGGGATGGGGCAGCGAATTCCTATAGTTTTGGAAGTTATTTCCGGTATTTAGGGGGACAGAATTAATTCTGTCCCCCTAAATACCGGAAATCTGTCCCCATAAATACCGGAAATCTGTCCCCAGAAACATCGGAATTCTGTCCCCAGAATGCCGCTGCAGCAGGCTGTTTTGGTAGGCCTCGATGTAGCGAGGCGCGGAGGAAGCCCATGAGTAGTCGCCGGCCAAGCCGTTAGCGACGATCCTCTCCCAATGGGTTTCTTGCTGATAGAAAGAGAGGGCGCGACGGATCGCCGAAAGGAAGGCAGAGGGATCATAAGGCGCAAAAAGAAAGCCGTTGCCATCCTTATTTTCCTCACTGTACTCGAAAACCGTATCGGCCAGCCCGCCGGTCTGGCGCACAACGGGGACCGTGCCATAACGGAGGGCGATCATCTGACCCAAACCGCAGGGTTCGAAGCGGGAGGGCATCAGGAAGAGATCCGCCCCCGCATAGATCTGCCTGGC
>JBAXQG010000096.1:0-3648 GCA_037131855.1 bacterium | reverse complement strand
AAGGCGACGCCGCAGCAGCCAAAGCCTTCATCGACCAATACTCCTACATCGCGCCCGACCTGCAGAAGTTGCTGGATGCGGCCAACGCTACGGTGCCGGTGGAATTTGTGCCGATGTACACGCTGGAGGCAATCGTGGTCACTCCCTCGGCAACGCCCAGCAGCGGCGCAACCGGCCGCGTCCCGCTCGCTGATGCGCTGGCGACGTTGCAACCGCCCTCGGTTTGGCAGAATTTTTATGATCTTACCCAGGTTCCGCGTCCTTCGCACCATGAGGAGCAGGCTACCGCCTTTATGGCTGACTTTGGGCGCACGTTGGGATTGGAAACTGTCGTCGACGATGCCGGCAACGTGATTATACGCAAGCCAGCGACGAAAGGGATGGAGGAGCGCCCTGGCGTAGTCCTCCAGGCGCACATGGACATGGTGCCGCAGAAGACCCCCGCTTCCACTCACAACTTTGAGACGGACCCCATCAATGCCTATGTCGAGGATGGTTGGGTGCATGCCGACGGCACCACCCTGGGCGCCGATGACGGCATCGGCGTAGCCATCATCATGGCCCTTCTGCAGGCAGACGACGTCGTTCACGGACCCCTGGAAGCACTCTTCACCGTCAACGAGGAAGACGGCTTTACAGGGATCAACGCCCTGGCGCCGGATGCGCTGCGCGGCAAGTTCTTCATCAACGTAGACAACGAAGTCGAAGGCCAGTTCCTGATCAGTAGCGCAGGCGCCGTCTATGCAGATATCCAGGCGGCCTATGATGAGGAGGCCACGCCAGACGGCATGACTGGGTTGCAAATCGCCATCGACGGTTTAACCGGCGGCCATTCCGGAGCCGACATCAACAAAGGGCGGGGCAGCGCTCATCAACTGATGGCGCGTCTGCTGTGGAATGCCCCCGCTGGATTCGATGTGCGTCTGGCCAGTCTGACGGGCGGCAATCAGCGCAACGCCATCCCACGCACGACGACCGCCACCGTAGCCCTCCCGGCGGATCAAGCTGATGCCTTCATCAAGTATGTGAACGACTTTGGCGCAACGGTAGTACGCGAGCTGGCGGCCACCGAGCCCAAATTGGTCGTGACCGTCAAACCGGCCAGTTTGCCATCGAAGGTGATGGCAGCAGCGGCGCAGCGGGCGCTGATCGGCGCGGTCTATGCCGCTCCGCAGGGCATCCTCCGCATGAGCGACGCCGTGCCCGGACTGGTGGAGACCTCTGGCAACATCGGCGCCCTGACCATCGGCGACGGGCAGTTCACTGCCAGCGTCTACGTGCGCAGCGCGCTGGACTCGGCGCGTGACGATGCGGCGCAGCGCTTTGCCAGCGTTTTCGAACTGGCTGGCGCTACGGTCGTCTTGAGCGGCGCTTACTCCAGTTGGCCGCCCAACCCGGATTCGCCCCTGTTGGCGCTCATGCAGCAGGTCTACACGGACCTCTTCAGCGTGCCGCCGAAGGTTGTTGCCATCCATGCCGGGCTGGAGACCAGCGTGGCGGGGGTGAAATACCCTGGCTTGGATATGATTTCCATTGGCCCAACGATCCTCGACGTCCACTCTCCGGACGAGCGGATGGAGGCGGTAGGCGTTCCCAAAGTTTACGACCTGCTTGTAGCAGTGTTGAAGCAAATCGAATAGGAGCGAGCGGACTGCAAATGTCGAGCCATAGAGATTCCTTCAAGTGAAAATGACGGTTCGATGCGCGCTAGCCACCCTTTGTCTTGTCGTGCTCCTTCTTTCAGGCTGTACGGGAGGGGGTGGAACCAGCACGACCGCGGATCCCAGGATCGGGTTCACCTACCCCGATCCGGCCGACTACAGCGCGCTCGCCTGGACCGACGCCTTCAAGGCCGCCCATGACAAGTTCTCGCGCGAGTATGCCTTCAGCGCCTGGAAAGCCGTCGACTGGCCCCGCCTCTACGACCAATTTTCGCCGCGCATCGCGCAGGCCCAGGCAGCCGGTGACGAAAAAGCCTATTACCTTTCTTTGTACGAGTATATCTGCTCGATTCCCGACGGACACATCAGTTTGTCCGCGACCAACACCACCGTGCCCATGACCCTCGCCAAGGAGCTGGCAGGCGGCGGATTCGGGATGGCCGTCGCCGAGCTGGATAATAGGCGGGTGATCGCGGCTGCTGTGATCCCGGATAGTCCGGCGGCTCAAGCCGGGATCGCCGCGGGCGCGGAGATCGTCACATGGGGTGGAGTGCCGGCTGAGACGGCAATCGGCGCGATCAATGTAGGCGCGATTCCCTTCAAGCTGCTGACCGGCGCCTTCGGGAACGAGACACCCAAAGCCACGCTTGCACTCAACCGGCTGGAGCAGGCCAGGCTCCTTACCCGTGGACCTGTTGGCTCAAGCGTTCAGGTTTCCTTCAAGAACCCCGGTCAAGCAAGTTCGCAAACAGCCACGCTGACGGCCATCGATGATGCTGGACGGTCCTTCTCTCTGCTGAACTTTGCGTCTCGTCCGGATATATCGGATAAAGTCGACTATCGAATTCTGCCGGAAGGGTACGGGTACGTCCTGGTCAGGATGGAGCTCGATCTTTCGAATCCCAGCGGATACCCGACACGGGTCTATCAGCAGTTTCGGGAGGCCGTTGCCTCTTTCGTTGCAGCCGGGGTGTCCGGGGTCATCGTCGATCTCCGCGGAAACTATGGCGGTTCCGATCAACTCGCTGCCGACCTGAGCGGCTTTTTTTACTCGTCCGCGGTTTTCTACGAGGAGCAGGAATACTTCGACAAACGGACCGGCCAATTCTTGCGGATCACTGCTTCCGAACGCGGTCCCGACCCGATCGTCGATTCTATCTCTGTCGAGCCACAGAAGCCGTACTACGGCGGGAACATAGTAGCCCTGGTCAATCCTTCCACGACCAGCTCCGGGGAAGGCCCGGCCCTGGCTATCTCGCGGCTCCCAAAAGGTAGCGTGATCGGCTTCCATGGCACCAACGGCTCCTTCGGGATGGTGGGGGGAAAGATCAAAATGCCCGGAGGGTATGCCATCGGGTATCCGTTTGGCCGCTCCGTCGACCGAAATGGAGTAGTCCAACTGGACAGCAGGAAAGGGTTTGGCGGTGTGCCCCCCAATCTCCGGGTGCCGAAGACGCTGGAAAACGTGCTTGCTTTTGCGGCAGGGACCGATATCGAGTTGCAGTTCGCCATCAAGTTCCTGGACGATATTGCACCCTATCGGTAATAAAGGGGACAGATTTATTTATTTATCGATCTCTCTAACGGGACGGTGGAAAATAAATCTGTCCCCTTTTTTCCTTCGAGGACGTGGCGCCCGACGGCCGTGTGAGCTACCTCACGGAAGGCATCCTCCGCGCCATTCACCGCAAGACCCGTGATCCCAAAACCGCGCCCTTTGTGCATCTGGGCGTGTACCACACTTACGGGAAGGTGGACGCCCAGCCGCTGGCGCCGGGGGAAGTGGCGGAGATTCCGATCACCCTGCAGCCCATCTCCGTGGTCATCCACAAGGGCCATCGCATCCGTGTAGCCATCGCCGGGCACGACGCCGCGCTGAAGGATCGCTTCCCAAGCACTGGCGCGCCGCAGTTGAGCTTCCAGCGCAACGCAGTCTATCCCGCAGGAATCAAGCTGCCCGTGAGTAAGGATTCCACACGATGAACGC
>JBAXQG010000095.1:0-3667 GCA_037131855.1 bacterium | reverse complement strand
TTGACGTCAGAGCTGATCACAGCCAACGCCCGAAGGCGGAACGAGGTGGTGGCGACTACCACCCTCTTCTCCAACATCACTCGCATCGCCATCCTGGGGGTAGCCATCCTGTTCGCGCTGGGCTACTTGCAGATCTCCATCACCCCGTTCCTTACCGCCCTCGGGGTGGGTGGCCTGGCTGTTGCCCTGGCCCTGCAGGACACTCTCTCCAACTTCTTCGCCGGGATTCAAATCATCGCCTCCCGTCAACTGAAGGTGGGGGATTTCGTCCGTCTCGATCCGGAGCACGAGGGTTTCGTGGAGGACATTACCTGGCGCAATACCACTTTGCGAAGCTATGCCAACAACCGCATCGTGGTTCCCAACGCCAAACTGGCAAACTCTATTACCGTCAACTACAACATGAAGGAGGCTCAGCTCTCCTTCTCGGCGCCATTCCAAGTTCCCTACGGGTCGGATTTGCAGAAGGTGGAACGGGTCACCCTGGAAGCGGCAGAAGAAGTCTTGCGAGAAACCCCCGGCGGCGTGGCCGGCAGCCGTCCTGCTGTTTCCTTCAGCGCCTTGGCCGACTCCGGGGTAAGCCTCAGCGTGACCCTGCAGGCTCAGGACCACCCCAGCCAATTTGCCTTGCGCAACGCCCTGGTGAAGCGCATTGTCGCTCGTTTCGCCGAAGAAGGCCTGGAGATCGCCCTTTCAGGTCGAGCGGCAGTGCCGCAGAAGCCTTCGGGCTAACCTCACCAAGCGTTTGCGGTGATACAATGAGAGCGTCTGGACCGGCTGGACTGGTCTAGGTATAAGGAGGGACGGCTATGAACCAGGATTCGGGCAGCCAGCCGCAAGCGAAGCCGCAGTTGGGCTTCCCGATCGTACTGATCCTGGGTGGGTTGATCGTGCTGCTGGCCTCCTTGGGCGTCTTCAGCGATGCCTGGGGTTGGATCTGGCCGATCCTGATTCTACTTTTAGGGGCGGGGTGGCTGGTGTGGCAACTCCTGCGACCCCCGATCAACCTGCCCCGTCTCTTTTTACCCGCCTTGATGATCATTTTCGGCTTCGTCTATCTGTTGCGCCGGGCCGGCCTCTTTCCCTTCAGTTGGGATTGGCTCTGGCCGGCGCTTTGTATCCTCCTGGGGAGCGTTCTCTTGGTTCTCCGCTGGAGGAAGGCGCGATAGCGCCAGGATAAGCGCTATCTTCATGAATTCCATTGTTGCAACGGCGAGAAGTGAGTGTCTCGCTCGAAAAAAAAGGAGGGCATGACGTGGCAAATAAGACAGCGGTGCAACCCAAGAAAAAGGCGGAGCTTTCGCTACCCCTCGCCTTGATCCTGATCGGTCTGATCTTTCTGGTAGGAAACTTCTTCTCTCTGCTCGCATTGCCTTGGCTCTGGCCGGCGATCTTGCTGGTGATCGCGGTGATCCTGCTGATTCGAGCCATCACGGCCAAAGAAGGAGGCGCCGCCCGTTTCTTCTTCCCGGTCATTTTGCTTCTCTTCGGCATCGTTTACCTTTTGACAGCATTGAATGTTTTTCAGGTGACCAATCTGATGGCCTGGTTCTGGCCGGGGCTCCTGGTCGTGATCGGGATCGCCGTGCTATTGCGGGAGCGGCGCTGAAGGGGAATTTAGGGATAAATCAATCATGACCACTTTTGCCAATCGAGGAGCGGAACCGAAGGGGCATTTCCACCGTCTCCTGGTGGGTCAGCCGCAGCGAGTCGGCAATCGGACCGTACAAGCGGTAGCCCAGCTTAGCGGATGGCGCCGAGGGAGGCGGGGAAAGAGCGGTGAGGGCGGTCTCGCCTTCTTTCGCGTATCGCCTGTGGCGCTTTTCTTGTCGGCTGATGATCAAGAACGGGTGGCAATTCCGTTGACCGGCGACGAGACCAGCCAACGGCGCCGGCTTGTTGTTCTCTTCTTCCTGGCGGTGGGGCTGATCGGGTTGCTGATTCCAATCGCAGTTCAAGCAAGGATGAGAAAAGGAGGTTGATATGTCAGAGATAGTGGAGCCCACACTTCAGCCGATTGAGCGCATGCTGGAGAAGATGAGCGTGGACACAGTCTTCGGGACGCCGGTGAAAGAAGGTGATCTTACCTTGATTCCTGTCGCCGAATATGCGGTTGGTTTTGCCTTCGGCAATTGTTCCTGCCCATCAGGCGGGGAGTGCTGCCGGTCGGCGAGTTCTGGTGGCGAGGACGACGAAGCGCCGGGTGAAAGAAAGGAAATGAGTTCGGGAGGGGGTTCCGGGGGAGGCGGCCTGGGCCGGGCAGTCCCGCGCGGATTCATCAAGATCAGCGCCGAAGGCGCATCGTATGAACCGATTATCAACCCCACCCGCATCGCCATTGCCCTCTTCGCCATGATCGGTTGGTCGGCTTTCTGGCTGACGATCGGCATTCGCGCCTTGGTCAAGGCAAGGAACTGAAGGAGGCAAGGCCGGATTAAAGCAACCGAGTTCCTGGCTTATTTCTTTCCGATTCCCCAGCGCAAGGCGACCGAACAGAGGCCGGCAGAGCTGGCTGTGCCTTTGCCGGAGACTAGCCGGGCTGCGGACTTTGCTTTCCTCTTGGTCGTGGCAGCGGCTTATGCCCAGGCTGTGCTGGAGGGTTGGGGCGCTTTTACGCTGTGGCAATTCCTCGGGGCAACCTTGGCTGTCCTCGCGTACGGCGCCCTCAGTACACATTGGGTCCAAGTTAGTCTCCAGCGCTCCACCCTGATTCTTCAACTACTCTATTTTGTCATTCAGGCGGTGCTGGCAGCGACAGTCATTGCCCTCTTTGGCGCCTCCGGTTTCATCGGGCTGATTGTGCTCCCGCTGGCCAGCCAAGCCGTCTTGTTTCTTCCCACTCCCTGGCCTGCTTTTGGTTTTACCCTGGCTTTGGCAGCCGTCCTTCTGCCAATCGGCTGGACGGGAGGTTGGCAAGCGATCCTGCAAGTAGGCCTGGCTTATTTGGCTGGGTTGGTCTTCGTTGCTCTCTTCACCCAGGTAGCTCTCGACGAGCGCCGCGCCAACCGGGAGGCGCAGCGGTTGACCGGAGAGTTGAAGGAAGCCAACCTGCAGTTGCGCCGTTATTCCGCCCAGGTCGAGGAACTGGCCACTGCCAAGGAACGAAACCGCCTGGCACGGGAAATCCACGACAGCCTTGGTCATTATTTGACGGTAGTCAACGTGCAGTTGGAAGCGGCTCGTCTCTTCTGCGAAAGCGACCCGCAGAAAGCCCAGCAGTTGCTGTCACAAGCCCAGGCCATGACCCGGGAGGGGTTGACCGAGGTGAGGCGTTCGGTAGCCTCATTGCGTCAACCCGCAGGAGAGGGGCGCCCACTGGCGGAAAGGATCGTCCATTTGGCAGGGGAGAGCAAGACTCACGGCTTGGCGTTGGAACTTGCCAGCACTGGAGAGCAGGCTGCGCTTTCTCCGCAAACGGAGTTGACCCTCTATCGTGCAGCTCAGGAAGGGTTGACCAACATTCGCCGCCACTCCGCCGCCACGCGTGCCACTTTGACCCTGGACTACAGTAGTGCGCAGTCGGTGCGCTTGTCCCTAACCGACAACGGACGGGGAGCCGCCCAATCCCAGGGCGGTTTCGGACTGCTCGGCCTCCGCGAGCGCGTCCAATTGCTGGGAGGATCGCTGCGCACGGCAAGCGAGCCAGGGAAAGGATTTACGCTGGAGG
>JBAXQG010000094.1:0-3709 GCA_037131855.1 bacterium | reverse complement strand
TGAGGAAGAACTGCACCGTCCACTGGTCCTGCCCGTCTCCTCCGACGGTGCCGAAGGCCAGCAGGGGCTTCCCCTCTTTCATCACCAGGGTGGGAGTGAGGGTGGCCCGCGGGCGCTTGTGCGGGGCGAGGCAGTTGGCTCGCGCCGGGTTCAGATAGAACATCTGGGCGCGGGTTCCCAGCGGAAAGCCGAGGCCCGGAATCACAGGAGATGTGTGAATCCAGCCCCCGCTGGGGGTTGCGGCCACTAGGTTGCCGACCTCGTCGGCGACGTCGAGGTGGGTAGTGTCACCCGGTGAAAAAGCCTCCCCCGTCACTTGTCCACCGGAACGAAACGCTTCTTGGGAAAGGCGATTGTCCTGGCGGACATCCTCCAGCAGAAGCCTCTCCGAAAGCCGGGTAGCCAGACCGGGCCGCAAAGTGAGGTTGGCTCTTGCTCCCACCAGGGCGCGACGGGAAGAAGCATAGCGCGGCGAGAGCAGCTCTTCGACGGGCGCCTGGTCGAAACAGGGATCGCCATAGTGGGCTTCACGGTCGGCAAAGGCCAGCTTGGCGCACTCCGCCCAGGTATGCCAGTAGGCCGTAGATCGCGGCCCCATCTCCTCCAAGGGGAAGCCATCCAGCAGGGTCAACTGCTGCAGGAAGACCAGCCCTTGGGTCCAGGTCGGGCATTTGTGCACCTCCAGGCCGCGGAATTCCAAGTGAAGCGGCTCCTCCAGCGTGGCCTGCCATTCCGCCAGATCCTCCATCGCCAGCAAGCCGGCATGCTCCCAGCCACTGGCATCCAAGACGGGGTGATCCCGCGGCCAGCTAACCATTCGTTCAGCGATCGGGCCGCGGTAGAAAGCCTTGATGCCCGCCTCGATGCCGGCGATCCTTCCTCCGCTGCGGGTCGCCAGATCAGCCTCGGAAATCACTCGCAGGGTAGCGGCAAGGTCGGGGTTGCGCATCGGCCAACCCAACGGCGGCGCTTCGCCGTCCTTCAGATAAATAGCCGCTGTGCTGGGGTAGACAGCGCGGTAACGGGCAGCGTGGAGGGAGATGGCTTTCCGGAGGGAGGGATAGAGCGGAAAACCCTCTTCTGCCAGGTGGATGGCCGGCGCCAGTGCCTCCGCCAGCCCCAGCGAGCCAAAACGAGCCAAGGCCAATCCCCAGGTCCCCACCATGGCGGGAACACAAGCCGGCAGGAACCCGTCCCCGGGGATCAGGTCGATGCCGCGCTCGGCACACCAGGCGGTAGACAACGCCTTGGGCGCCCAGCCTTGCCCGCTGATCGCCCAAACCTTTCCGGTCTTGGCCTCATGCAGCAGCACCGGCGCCTCCCCGCCGAGGCTGTTCTGGTGAGGTTGCAGCACGTTCAGGCAGAAACTGACGGCTGCCGCTGCATCCACCGCGTTGCCTCCATCTTGCAGGATCCGCAACCCGGCCAAGGTGGCTGCATAGTGGCCGGAAGTTACCATCCCATGCCAACCCATGACAATTGGCCGGCGATAGCTTTCATTTTCAAACATCTTTGACACTCCTTTCTTGTATCAAGGTCATCGTGTTGCCGCTCCTTCCCGTACACCCCTAACCAGCACTCCCACGGCCACCAGGAGCAGGCCGGCGGCAACCCAACAGTTGGCAGCAAACCCGCCCCAAGCGCTCAGCGCAGGGCCGGTTAAATCCCCCAGTGCCCGGGCCAGGCTGGCTGCCGCTCCTACCAAGGATAGCGACATAGCTCGGGCTTCTGGGAGGATCTCAGTGAAGAGGGGAAAAGAACTGACCGTGGCGATCTCGAAACAGAGGAAAACGAGGAAAAGAGACGTCAAGGCGCCGGCCAAGCCGGATGGGAGAGCAATCAACAAGTAGCACAAGGCGCAAGCCAAACTAGCCGCGATGACGGTCCTCCGTTTGCCGAAACGGTCTGCAGCCCAGCCGGCAGCCAACTCTCCCAACACCTCGCCGCCTCCGATGACAGCAGAGGCGAGACCCAAGCTGGTCAGGCTGAGGGCAAAGCTCACTTCCATCCACCGCCCAAAGACGATCAACAAAAGCTCATTTCCAAGTACCAGGAGGAAAATGAAGACGATCGCCGCTGCCATCCCGCGGCTGCGGCGGACCCTCCCCAGAAAAGGTCCCAAGCCTCTCCAAGGACGTTGCCGGCGATCCGGGGGAGGGAGGGCTCGCCATAGTGCCGCTGCTATCGCTACAGAACCCACTGATAACCAAAAGAAGGGCATCTGCCAACCTTGCGCCTGCAGCACCCAGCCGAAGAGAGGGCCTCCCAGCAGCAGCGCGCCGCCCCAGGAGAGTTCGGTCCAGGCGATGGCCCGGCCGCGTCGAGCATACGGCACTGTGTCCCCCAGGTAACCCATCAAGGCAGGGTCGAAGATATACTTGGAAAGAGCGATCCCTGCCAGAGCAAGAGCAAAGGCTAAGGATCCGGGAAGAATCACCACCAGGATGGCGGAGAAGGCAAAAAGCAAGATTGCTCCTACCAGCACCGGACGGCGACCCCAGTGATCGGAAAGGGGCCCGAAGAGGGGACTGGTGAAACCGATGAAACCGCGCAAAGAAACCAATCCAGCCATCTCGGCAAGGGGAATCCCCATCCCTCGGGAGAGTGCCGGTAAAAATGGGTAGATCAAACGGATTCCACAATTGAGGAACCACCGGCTGAGAGTGATGAAGAACAGTTGCCAGGAAAAGGAAACTCGGTTATCCAATGGCTTCGCTTTTTCTCTTCTTGCCAAGGAGAGGGGAACCCATTACACTGGCTGCGGTTTGAAGGGGCTGTAGCTCAACGGGAGAGCACCTCGCTTGCACCGAGGGGGTCGGGGGTTCGAATCCCCTCAGCTCCACCACCGCTTGTCTTTTTCTTTCTATCCATCCGGTCACTCTGCTAAGAAGCATCCCCTTCTCTTCCCACAGCAGCTCTTGCAGCATGGGGACAGATTTCCGGATAGACCGGAGGTCAAATCAGTTCCCGTGCTGCCGAGGGTTGGCGTAGTTTTGCACAGGAAATCATCGGCAGACTCCATTTGGCCATCCCCCGCCTCCGCGGGAGCAATCGGCAACCGCACCGATTTCGAAAAGAGTGCAGAACCGGGATACCGATAAGATAGCTCCTCGTTATGGACAGAGCGTTTCCAAGAGGAAATGCGTGAGAACCCGGCTCGATTCCTCCAAGGAGGCCATTGAGATGTATTCGTCAGGCTGGTGGGCTTGGCGGATGTCTCCTGGGCCGAAGATCACGCAGGGCGGGGCAGTCCGGGGAAAGAGAACCGGCAAGTCGGTACAGTAGGACACTACGCCGGGTGGCTCAGCGTCGCTCTTTTCCGCTGCCTCGGCTCCACGCAAGGCAATCACCCAGGGATCGTCGAGGGGCGTAAAGAGGGGCCTGACTGCCTTCTTGGTCTCCCAATGAAAGCGAATTCCGGGCAGTGAGGAATGCCCCAGCTCCTCCATGCGGCCGACAAAGGCCACCTTTTCGCGCTCCTCGCCATAACGAAAATCCAGGTCCAAGTGGCAAGACTCGGCCACGATGTTCGGCTGGCGACCTCCTTCGATCCAGCCGGGATTCAAAGTAGGTGGGCCGAAGAGCGCTACCGGTGGGAGGGAGCGAGCCCATTCCAGCAATGGGGTGAGAGTGCGGCCGGCAGCCTCAATGGCGTTGATCCCCTGGCTTGGGGTGGAGCCATGCGCTTCCTTCCCTTGGAAATGAAGAC
>JBAXQG010000093.1:0-3777 GCA_037131855.1 bacterium | reverse complement strand
GGCTGGTAGGTTACCCACTTGAAATGAGAAGGAACCGATATTCTCTAATTCTCCAGAACGCGGTGCTTGGATAGCAGACAAAGACCGTCCAAGGTGAAGATCGACCGCCACCATGGCAACTGCGGGTAGGAATTGGGCAGGCCGCCGTCCTCCATCAAGTCGGCTATCCAGCGTTCGGCTTCTCGCTGTACCACTTCGGCCGGCAGTAGGGGAATAGCGCAGTGCCAGTAGCGGCTCCACAGGGGGTGATGCTTGGCATGGCTTTGTAAGAAATCGGGGAGTCGTTCGCGGTAGTGCGTCAACACCTTCCCTCGCAGAGGAAACTCCAATGTGTAGAGAGCATAGAGGAGGATGGGGTAGTCGTATAACTGGATCTGTTCCGGCAAACCTTGCTCGGTCATCCGTCCGGCAATCAGAAGGGTGTGCGCTTCCAGATAGGGGTCACGCTCACCGAGGCTGCGCAAGAGCCCGAGGACCGAGAGGATGCGGCCTTCATCCGGCCCGCCCCACCAGGGTTGGTGAGGGTAATCGTTGATCTCGGCCGGCGGGTGAGGAATCACGCCGCGCGGGTCGACGACATCCTCCAACCAAAGGATCAGGCGACTGAGGGTGCGGGTGTGCGGGTACGAGAGCAGGTCCAGTGTATACAGAGCGGTCTCGGCGGCAATCCCGGTGCTTGCCGGAACCAGCAAATCCGGTTCCAAACCATTGCCGAAGCCCCCGTCGCCATTTTGATAGGCGCAAAGAGCTCGCAAGCAAGCGCTCTTCGTGCCGTGGCCGAAGAAACGCTCGAAGAGCAACCGCTCCAGCAACCGTCCTTCCTGGAAGACCAGTTCCTTGGCCCGTTGCAGCACAACTGGGTCAATCTTCATGTTTTCTCCTCCATCCTCAGATCCTCGAAACCACAGATACAGCGATCTCTGCTCTGGATCGGATCTGCCTATTTATTGTACCTCCACAATTGGAGAGGCGGTACGAATCACGCTGGATAATACGGGACATAATACAATTTTGTCCTAAAAATGCATTATGTCCCAATTATTCCCGTCTTTGAAAGCGCGGAAACGAACAAAAGGGCCAGGAAATCACATTATGTCCCGAAATCGAGGCGGTATTGCAGCTCGCTGCGGTAAGGCTGAAAGCCAAGCGCGCGGTTGATGGCAAGCATCGCCTCATTCTGCTCGGCGTTGCCCGTTTCCACATAGCCGGCCTGGGGAAGACGCCCCTGGACAGCCATCAGCATCTCCGCCTTCAACCACTTGCCCAGGCCGCGCCGGCGGTAGGCAGGCAATACCCCGGTGATGGACTGTTCCACTCGTTGCGGTTGGGCTGGATTGTGGTAGATCTCGGTGAGGCCGCTCAACCGTCCGTCGGCTTCCTGGGCCAGAAGGGTCAGGTAGGTGATCCCCTTCTGGCCAACCAACTCCTCGGTAACACGCCGGTCCTCCAACGAAGTGACATCCTGTTGCACGAATCCATCCGCCTCAGCATCCGGCACGCTCTCACCGATGGCATTGTAGAGGGCGACGTACTCTTTCAGGAGTTCCTCCGGCAGCGCCTGGAAGAGGCGAAGGGCTGTCCCCGGGGAGCGTTGCGGTCCCTCTTGACGCCAGCTCGCCAATTGCGGCCAGTCCACCGACTCCAGGCGGAGACGGCTGATGGAGCGTAGGTTCAGAACTCGCGCGCCGCGATGCAAGAGGAAATTTTTTCCCGGTTCCAAGCTGGTGGAATCGAGGAAAGCGGTCTTTCCCGATTGGCAGGCGGTCTGTCGGGCGACCTGGAAGAGCTCACTGCCGATCCCCTGCCGGCGTTCTTCAGGCCGAACGAAAAGTTCCAGTTGGGAGATGGTTCGGTTCTCTGGGGGCGCCTCAGTGTCTTCCCTCATGAAATAGACACCGGCATGCCCAAGCCAGCGGCCTTCTTGGATGGCCGCCCAGTCGTAGAACTGCCACAAGGGATGGGGATTGAGCAAAGAGTGCCGGCGCAGGGTGCGGTCAGGAAACGGCTCTCCCGGGTTGGTCTCCTGGAAAAGAGACTCGCCCAGGTCGAAGAAAGCGCCCCAATCCTCCTCACTGAGGTCGCAAAAACGGAAGGGCCGGATGAGGTCACCGGAAGCGCTTAGGCTTTTGATCGAAACCATCCAGATTCTCTCCTTCCATGGTTCGGATCATCTCATCCTAGCCGAGGAGTGCGGATCGCTCAAGCGCGGGACGTGGCTTTACGGTAAAGTGAGGGAAAACGGTCAGTAAACCCTGATGGATCGGAGAAAAGCGATGGAAGAATCGGAGATGCTGGAGCAGATCCGCGAGAAAGCGCTGGAGCTGGGAGCAACCCAGTCCAAGATCATCCCTGCGAAGGAGATCGTGGTGGAAAACCGGGTGGTCTTGAAGTGCCGCCTTGGTTGCGACGAATACGGCCGGAAGCTGACTTGCCCACCTCACACGATCGCTGTGGACGAGTTCCGCAAAATGCTGGGGGAATACCGCTGGGCGTTGCTGCTGAAGTTCCGCTCACGGGCTCAGGCCGGGCCAGAAGTAGCGTCCAGCTTGCTGCGCACGGAATATGACCCCGGTATCTGCGCGGAACGAAAAACGGAGGCGGCTCAGTTCTGGGCGGTTTGGAAAGACCAGAAGAGGAAGATTCTACTGGCTGTGCTGGAGTTGGAGCGAACCGCTTTCAACCTGGGGTGTACCTTGGCGCTGGGTTTCACCTCAGGGTCGTGCGAATTGTGTGAGAAATGCAACACGGCAGTGGGGATTTGCCTTCATCCCACCATGGCCCGTCTCCCCGAGCACGCCGTTGGAATCAACATGAAAGAGACCATGGCCAAGGCTGGCATCCCCCTTTCGTTCCCTTTCCAGGGGCATCCCGAGCCGAGCAGCCTGTTGCTAATCGACTGAAAATGGAACGCCTTCTTACGCACTCCTGGAGGAAGGACCGGCAAGCCGTGTTGGCTTTTATCAGCCGCTTGAATCGGGACGAGCGCGATATCCCCGATGAATCGCCGTCTTCTTTGCGATTCTATAAGGCGAATTGGGAATTGTTGACCATGCGACGCGCTGACTTGGCGATGGCTCCGCGCCAGGTGCCAGCAGGGATCGTTCTGCCCGGGGAATCTCAAATAGAAGCGCTTTGGCGGGTGATCCGTCAGCAGGTTGGCAGGGTTGAGGGGGGGCTGAGGCTGAAGGGGCGCCTGGCCTCATACCTGGCCGCTCCCTGGCAAGAGTGGCGATATGTCTTCTACTTGGAGGCGGAGGGTTCCCCAAACCGTTGGTTCCATCACACGCCCCCCGGGGCCGAGGCGCACGGCGTCACGCTGGCCTTTTCCTGGAGGCCGTTCCAGGTGAAGCTGGCCAAGGGGCAAGGACTGGTGCTGAATTTGTTGGGGTCGCCGGAGACGCCCGCCCTCCCCTGGCCCAGCCCTGACACGCGCTGGATTGAACAGGTTCTGGTTTTCGTGCGGAACCCTGAAGGCTGTCTGTTGACCTTCTACGAAGAAGCCTACCCGAACTTCGGCATTCAGGCGCCCCGCGGTCCGCTTGTTACCGGCGAGTCCCCACAGGAGGCAGCCTTGCGTCTTGTCTGGGAGGAAACGGGGCTCTCCTTCAACCAGGTCAAGGTGGCGGGTGTTTTGGGTGAGTACCAGGAACCTCATCATGCCATGCGCCACCATGTGGTTTTACTGGAGGCAATGAGAGACCTCCCCTCCTCCTGGGTGCATGTGGCCACCCACAAAGGACCAGATATGGGGATGCGCTTCTGCTGCACTTGGTCGCC
>JBAXQG010000092.1:0-3819 GCA_037131855.1 bacterium | reverse complement strand
ATCATCGAGAGTTAGTTGACAATTGAACAACGTCCCTGAAAAGCCAGGGCAAGCGGACGGTCACTATGGTTCCTTTTCCTTCCTCGCTGGTCAGGGAGATGGCGCCGCCGTGCTCCTCGACGATGCGGCGGCAGACGTAGAGGCCCAGCCCGGTGCCGGGGATCCTCTTCTCTTGGGCTGAACTGCCCCGCTGGAAGGGCTGGAAGAGCTGGGCTTGCTCATCGGCGGGGATGCCGAGGCCGTGGTCCTCTACCTCCAGCAGAAGGGTATCTCCCTCCATCCCCAGCCTGACTTCGACCTTTCCTCCCTTGAGTGAGAACTTGACGGCATTGATGAGGAGATTCTCCACCACCCGGGAGAGAGCTTCTTCGTCGCAGACGCCTTCTGGCACGGGTTGCAGCTTCAGGTCGAAGCTCACCACAGAGGAAAGGGCGTAGCCTTGTGAATCCTCCACCACCCGCTTGACCAGTTCCGTCAGATCACAAGGGGCGAGGAGGAGGGGGAAGCGGCCTTCCTCAGTGCGCTGGCTGTCCACCAGGTTGTTGATCATCCGCTCCAGGCGTTGCAGGTTGCGTCGCCAGATCTCGCTGTACTCCTGGAAGCGGGCCAGACCCTCTCCTGGGGTTAGCATGTTCAGCATCTCCTGGGTTTGATGGAGGGCTTGGAGGGGAGACTTGAGGTCGTGGGAGACGGCGAAGAGGAGGTCGCTGCGGACCTGGCGGATGCGTTCTTCCAGTTCCTTGCGCTCGGTGATGTCGTTGAAGACTGCCACGAAGTACCCTTTGGCAGGGCTATAGACAGAGATGGAAAGCCACTTTTCCAATGGTTTGAAATCAATCTCAAATTCCTCCGGCTGACCGGTCAAAGCGACGCGGCTGTAGCTTTGGAACAACTCCGGGGTCGCTTCTCTGGTCCCCGGGATGGTCTCGGATACCGTTTTCCCGACGACATCACAGAGGCCGGTCAAGCGTTCGAAGGCGCTGTTGACATCCAAGTAAAGGAAATCAGCTGGATTGCCTTGATCGTCGTACAACATCTTGCAATAGGCGTAGCCATCCAGCATGTTCTCAAACAACGACCGATACCGTTCCTCGCTCTCCTGCAAAGCTTCCTCGGCTTGCTTGCGCTCGGTGATGTCGGTGACCGAAACGATCCCGGCGGGGTTTCCTCTCAGCATCACCGAAGCACCCGCAAGGTCCACCCATTTCACTCTTCCATCCTTGGCAATGATCTTGATTTCGTAGCGCATGGCTCGATCATCGCCTTGCTGGCGTTCCAAGCCGCGTTCCCGAATCATCTGCCGGTGATCGGGGTGAACGGTGTCCCAGAAGTTCATCGCAAGGAGTTCCTGCGTCGAGTAGCCGCTGATTTGGGCGGCGGCAGGATTGGCATAAACCCACTTGTTGTGCTGATAGAGCATGATCGCCGTGGGTGTGGAATCGGCCAACACGCGGAATTTTTCTTCACTCTCGTGCAGCGCCTCATCCGCCCGCTTGCGCTCGGTGATGTCGCGACCAATTCCGACAATGCCAGTAATATTCCCACTTTCATCTTTCAAAGGAAGTTTTGAAGTGAGCAACCACCGCTTTTGACCGTCCTCATATATCGCTAATTCTTCTTTGTTCAGAACAGGTTGGCCTGATAGCATCACGGATTGGTCGTCAGTAAAGAATCCTTCAGCGATTTCTTTTGGGTAAAACTCGAAGTCATCCTTCCCTAAAACTTCAGATTCCGATTTCGCTCCCAGATAATGTAACTCGGTCAGGTTGGCAAGCGTCTTGCGGCAAGCTAGGTCTTTGGAATAGATTGAATCCGGAATATTATCAATCAGGGTGCGCAACAGCGATCGTTCATTTTGCAACGCCTGCTCGGCCCGCTTGCGTTCGGTGATGTCGCGCATCGTCCCTTCCACGTATTTGGGGTTCCCCTTCTCGTCCATGATCAGATGGCTAGAGACCGAAACCGGCACCTGCCTTCCATCCCGATGCAACAGGGTGATTTCGTAGTCGGAAACCTCACCCTCTCGTCGGAGTTTCTCCAGGAGGGCTTTTCGCTGTTCCGGGTCGGAGTAGAGTTCGAGAACCTGGCGCCCAATCTGCTCTTCGGGCTTCCATCCGGAGAGAATGAAAGAGGAGGGGGAGAGATTGGTGATGAGCCCCTGCATATCGGTTTGGTAATAGAGGTCAATGAAGTTGTTGAATACCGAACGGTACTTCTCTTCACTTTCCAGCAACAATTCTTCTACCTGCTTGCGCTCGGTGATGTCGCGGGTGATGGCCAGCAGCGATTGTATTCTTCCTTGCTCATCGCGTTCGGGGACGATGTGGGTCAGAAAGTGCTTTGTGCCTGAGGGCAATGGAATACTTTGTTCGACTTCCTGTTCCTCGCCCGTTTCTAGAGCCGTCCTCAAGGAGAGCTCTACAAATTCAGCCTGCGCGCGCGGTCCGCCGGCTTCCAGGGGCGTTTTCCCGATCCACGCCTTCACAGGCGCCCCGAGTTGGTCTTCGACTGCCGGATTGCAGTAGAGATGGCGCAAGTCGGTGTCGAAACGGACGATCATGTCGGTGGCGTGTTCGACCAGGGTTGAGAAGTCCCTCTGCGCCTTTTCCGGCCATTGCTCAACGCCAGGCTGCTCAGATGGTCCGTGTTCACCGTTCATCGCTGTCTCACTTTCATCGTTCGGCATTTGCAGGGCTCACCAGTAATTTGGCGCATGCTGCTATTTTGTCCCAAGAATCTATCATGTCCCAATGATTCCGGGGTGTAGGGGCAATCGGACCACGACGGTGGTACCCTGCCCTTCTTCGCTCTCCAGGGCGATCGAACCGCTATGGGCTTCGGCGATCAACTTGGCCGTGTAGAGGCCCAGGCCGGTGCCGGGAATGACGGCCTGGTTTGCGCCGGAGGTTCGCTGAAAGGGTTGGAAGAGCTGGGAGATCTCCGAAGCGGCGATGCCCAGGCCGAAGTCGCTCACGCGGAAAAGGACTTCCTCCCCTTGCAGGGTGAGGCTGACTTGCACCTCCCCATCGGCGGGAGAGAACTTGATGGCGTTGGTCAACAGGTTCTCGAAGAGGCGATGGATGCTTTCCGGATCGGCGGGGATCTCTGGCAGGGGATCCAAATGCAGGCGGAAAGAGATTCTTTGCCGGCGGGCCAGCAGCTCCACATCTTTCAGTGTTTGCTGCAGGGTCTCGCTGATGTTGGTGGGGACGAGCGTAATCTTCAAGCCCATCCCTTCCGTCCGCTGGCTGTCCACCAGGTTCTCGATGAGGTGGCGCAAGCGATGCAGGTTGCGGTTCCAGATCTCCCCGTACTCCAGGAAGCGTCCCGCTCGTTGTTCTTCGGGCAAGCTTTCCAGAAGCTCCTGGGCCGAGGCCATCAGGAAGAGGGGGGTCTTCAGTTCGTGGCTGACGGCGAAGAGAAAGTCGGCCCGGGCCTTGGCCATCTCCTGCTCCAGGCGTTTGCGGTCGGTGATGTCGCGGAAAACGCCTAAAGCGCCCACAAATTTCCCCTGGCTATCGAACTGTGGGACTGCTGTTACGAGCAAGTCGCGATTTTCTCCGCTAGGACGACTGATTTCAATTTCATAAACGCTCTTTTCGCCGGCCCGGTGCCGCTTTGTCTGCTCACGGATCAGGCCGAACTGTTCCGAATTGGCGAACTCATGCAAGCTGCGCCCCAGCAGGCCGCTGGGCGGCACGCCAAAGATGTCTTCGGAAGCGGCGTTCGTGTAGCCAAATTGCTCTTCGGGATTAACAAAACCTATGCCCTCGCCTACGTTTTCAAGCAGCGTGCGATAGCGATCTTCGCTCTCCCGCA
>JBAXQG010000091.1:0-3877 GCA_037131855.1 bacterium | reverse complement strand
CACAGGGCGGCAGCCTGACCATCGGCATGACCCAGGAACCCTCCAAGATGTACCCCTACCAGAACAACATGGCCGCCAAGAGCCAGATTCTGAACTGCGTCCTGGACGGCTGGATTAACGTTGTCCCGGAAGGCAAGGATGTCACACAGAAGGGCATCTATGTGCCGGTTTTCGCCCAGGAAGTCCCCTCCCTGGAAAACGGCCTGGTCAAGATGAACGACGACGGTACGATGGAAGTTACCTGGCATCTGCGCAAGACTCCCATCTATTGGTCGGACGGCGTCCAGGTTACCCTGGATGACGCCATCTTCGGCCACAACGTGCTGATCAACACGGCCATTCCGGCCGACTCCCGCGATCCTGAGGATGCGATCACGACGATTGAGAAGATCGACGCCAACACCCTGCGCGTGGTCTACGCTTCCGAAAAGTCCGGCGCTATCTACGGCCCCGCTTTCGGCCTGGCCAAGCACAAATACGAAGAGCTGGTCAACACCAATCCGGATGGCTTCTTCCGCTCTGACGTCAACACCTACCCGCTGGGTCACGGCGGTTATGTCATCTCCTCCTGGACGGTGGGTTCTTCCATGACCCTCAACGCCCGCGAGGACTACCACTTTGGCCCGCCCAACATCAAGACCCTGACTTGGCTCTTCATCCCTGACGCCTCCACCATCTACGCTCGCATGGCCTCCGGCGACCTGGATCTAACCATCCCCGGCATCGGCGTCGCTCTGACCACTGCCATTGACAACATGAACTCGATCCCCGGCGTGGTCTTTGAGATCCACCCCTCCACCTACAATGAGCACATCGATTTCGCCTTGCTCAGCTTCGAAGGCGTCAAGCACCCTATCCTCAACGACCCCAATGACCCCGTCGCCGCCTCCAAGGTTCGCCATGCCATCGCCTACGCAGTGAACCGCGAGGAAGCCTCCACCACCCTTTATAAAGGCTATGAGCCGCCGGCATTCTCGATCATTCCGCCTGCCGTGGCCATCTGTTTTGCTACCAAGGAAGAGATTGGCCTCGACCTGATTCCCACCTACAACCCCGAGAAAGCCAAGACCTTGCTTGACGAAGCCGGTTGGAAAGTCGGCGCGGACGGCATCCGTGAGAAGAACGGCGTCAAGCTGGCTCTTCAGATCTCCACTACCAACCGCACCGACCGCCAGCAGATGTGCGCCATTTGGCAAAAGAACCTGGCCGATGTGGGCATCGCTATTAGCTTGGACTTCAAGCCCGGCACCGTCTTCTTCAACGACAATTGGGCTGGTTACAAGCGCGGCTTCCCGGATATGGCTCAGTTCGCTTGGGGCTCCACCGATCCCCGCTACCCAGTGACCGACGTCTATCGCGGCGACCGCGTAGCCACTCCAGAGAACCCTCAGGGACAGAACTATACCGGCTGGCAGAATGCCGCCTATGACGAGCAGGCTCAGATCATCCAGGACTCCTTCGATGTTGTGAAGGCCAAGGAAGCGGCTGTCAAGGCGATGCAGATCTTCCTCACCGACATGCCGGGCGTCCCGCTGCTCTTCACCGCTGATGCAGCCCTTTATAAAGAGCGTATCCAGGGCATCAAGGATCCCAACTGGTCTTCCATCACCTGGAATGTTTCTTGGTGGTTCATCCAGTAAAGGTTCAACCAGCCGGGCAGTTGCTGGTTGTTTCAAGCGGCTGTGGCAGCTCCTCTCGGGGAGCTGCCACAGCTAAAAGAAGAAAGGAGAAGCCAAGCAAGACGTGGGTACTTTCATAGTCCGCAGGTTCCTGCAGATGATTCCCATCATGATTCTCATCTCATTGCTGACCTTCCTTTTGATGCGGCTGGCGGGTCCGGACCCGGCGGAATACATGATCATGCTAAATCCCAGGATCAAGCCGGCCGACATCCTCGCTGAAAAGGTCCGGCTCGGTCTGGTGAGCCCAGACGGAAAACCGCTGCCGCTCATCTCGCAGTACTTCAATTGGCTGGGCAACTTGGCCAAAGGAGACTGGGGGTGGTCGCGCATTTGGCCCAACCAAACGGCCTTCGGGGCGATCATGCTTTTTCTCCCCAATTCCCTGATCCTGATGGGGCTCGCACTTCTCTTGTCAATCATCATCGCTGTTCCCATTGGAATTTACTCAGCATTAAAGCAATACTCAGGTTTCGATTACACCTTTACCACTTTGAGCTTCATGGGGATGTCGCTGCCGACTTTCTGGCTGGCATTGATGTCGATCGTCATCTTTCATTTGATCCCCGCCCGGGTTTTTGGTTTCCCTCTCTTCCCGGCGGGCGACATCGTCTCTTTCGGCAAGCCCTATGCTTGGACATGGTACGACCGGATCTGGCATCTGGCTCTCCCGGTGACGGTGTTGGCAATCACCCACATGGCGGCTTGGACTCGCTACATGCGGTCCTCCCTATTGGAAGTGATCCGCTCCGACTACGTTCGCACTGCCCGAGCCAAGGGGTTGCCGGAGAGCAAGGTGATCAACAAACATGCTTTGCGCAACGCTTTGATCCCGATGGTGACCATTTTGACGCTCTCCATTCCCGGCCTCTTCGGCGGCGCCCTGATGACCGAGACAGTCTTCGCCTACCCGGGTGTGGGGCGCATGCTTTACCAAGCCGTGATCGGCAAAGACTACGCCGTGGCGATGGCCGACATCCTCTTTTTGGCCTTGATCACGATCATCTTCAACCTGGTGGCGGATATTCTTTACGCCGTGGTTGACCCGCGTATTCGCTACTCATAAGGAGGAACGATGGCTGTCGCTGATACCGCGCTTGAAATAGCACCTTCCTTCTCTTATTGGAACATGGTTTGGACCCGCTTCCGCAGACATAAACTGGCCATGTTTGGGACCATCGTGGTCCTCTTCATGATCCTCGTCTGTTTCGTAGGGGCGCCAGTCTACACGGCCTTGTCAGGAGTCAACTACACCAACCAAAATCTCCAGGACCGCTATGCTTTCCCCTCTGCCCAACATTGGTTCGGCACTGATGATCTGGGCCGAGACGTCTTGGTTCGCATCCTCTACGGAGGTCAGATATCGATAGAGGTGGGCTTGATTGCTGCTTTTGCGGCCATTTTGCTGGGCTCCTTGATCGGGGTCGTTGCCGGTTACTTCGGCGGATGGGTGGACGAAGTCCTGATGCGCGTCACCGACGTGATGATGTCGTTGCCCTATCTGCCGCTCTACCTAGTGCTGGCGATGGCCTTCACTCCAGGTTTCTGGACTCTCATCTTCATTTTTATAGCTTTCGGCTGGATGGGTGACGCCCGTCTGGTGCGAGGCGTGGTCCTTTCCCTGAAGAACATGGAGTTCGTCGAGGCGGCTCGCGCTGTGGGTTCCTC
The DNA here is from genome assembly GCA_037131855.1 of bacterium. Taxonomy (GTDB): domain Bacteria; phylum Caldisericota; class JANLFM01; order JANLFM01; family JANLFM01; genus JAPLHV01. Next base: position 530 of record JBAXQG010000091.1, on the reverse strand, counting down.
CCCCTGGCGGATCATGGGGACTCACCTGCTGCTGAACTCGATGGCCGTGATCATCGTCGCCACGACTCTGGCGGTAGGCGGGAACATCGTCGCTGAGGCATCGCTGAGCTACCTGGGGCTGGGCATTCAACCTCCCATGCCTTCCTGGGGAAACATCCTGCAAACCGCAGCGGAGTTTATGTTCGCGCCCCGCAACGGTCCCTGGCTGATCTTCTACCCTGGTTTTTTCCTTTTCCTCACCGTACTGGCCTTTAACTTCATGGGCGATGGCTTGCGTGATGCGTTGGATCCCCGGTTAAAGAATGCAAACTAACCCCGGCGTTCTACGAGGTGCAATTTGAACGAACAACTTTTACTGGAAATTAAGCACCTGAAAACCTATTTCTACACCGACGAAGGGGTGGTTCCCGCTGTCGACGATGTCAATTATAAAATCCTTACCGGGGAGACGATGGGCTTGGTGGGAGAATCGGCTTGCGGGAAGAGCGTCACCTCTCTCTCCATCATGCAGTTGATCCAGACCCCACCCG
>JBAXQG010000090.1:0-3908 GCA_037131855.1 bacterium | reverse complement strand
CGGAAGGGTTGGCGGAAGAGCTGGTCCACCTGCTGGAGTACCCCACTGCTTTCCGCGGCAGTTTCGACTCTGCTTTCTTGGACTTGCCCCCCGAGGTGTTGACAACTGTCATGCGCCACCACCAAAAGCAAGTGCCAATACGCGACGAAGAGGGGTGTTTGTTGCCCTATTTCCTCTGTTTCCGCGACGGCCCCTCGTTCGGTGAGGAAATTGTCGTGCGGGGCAATGAGCAGGCCCTTCAAGGCCGCCTGGAGGATGCGCGCCTCTTCTTCCGCCTGGACCAGGCCAAGCCTTTGGCGGATCGAGTGGCAGATCTTAGCGGGCTCAAGTTCCACGAAAAGCTTGGCTCGATGGTTCAAAAAGCCAAACGCTTGGAGTCCTTGGCCGGTCGATTGGCGGCGCGTTTGCAGCTTCCCCCCGAAGAACAGCAGCGGGTCAAACGCGCCGCTCTGCTGGCAAAAGCCGACTTGACCACGGCCATGGTCGGCGAGTTGCCGGAGCTGCAAGGGATCATGGGGCGGGAATACGCAAGACTGGCCTCGGAGGAAGCGGACGTTGTCCGGGGAATCGCTGAGCACTACCAACCTCGTTCCTTGGGGGACGAATTGCCTGTCACCTGGGCTGGCACGCTAGCCGGCCTGGCTGATCGCTTGGACACCCTGGCTGCTTTTTTCGCTCTTAACATGGAGCCAAGCGGCTCGGCTGATCCCTTCGCTTTGCGCCGAGCCGCTCAGGGGCTGCTGGCTATCCTGGTAGAAAAAGAGCTTCCTCTCTCCTTGGAAGAGCTGGTCACGATGGGCGCTGAGGCCGTCTCGAAGCTGGCTCCCCTCTCCACAGAGGGCAAGTCGCGGTTGCTGAGCTTCCTGACTGGCCGTCTACGCTTTCTGTTGGAGGAGCGCGGCATCAGTTTCGAGGTGATTAGTTGCGCTATCGGCGCCAGCCCTCTCCTGCCGGCACAAGCCGCTACGAAAGCCGAACTGGTCCGCGCCCAGTTGGGCATGGAGGAGTTGATCGCTCTCGCTCTTTCCGCGAAAAGGATCAAGAATATCGGGAAGAGCGCCGGACTTTTCCGCCGGCACATCGTCGAAGTGGGGATGGAGGAGGCAGAAGCTGCCCTGTACAGCGCGCTGCGTTGGGCTCAACGCGAGGATCGCGGCACTCCCCAAGCCTCATTGGCAGTATTGCTGGCACTCACTCCGCAGGTCAGCCAGTTCTTCGATCGGGTGCTGGTTATAGCCGAGGAGAAGGAACGCCGGGAGAGCCGCCTGAGCCTGTTGGCCGAGCTCGGTGAGCTCTATGGCGCCTTTGGCGACTTCTCGGCCCTACCCTATTGAGGGTGGCATGAAAGAAACCTCTCCCTGGGACCGCCGCCCCTGGGTGCGGCATTAGAAGACCAATTAAAAGTATGGAGGATCATTGATGGAAAAGTACGTGTACGCGTTTTCCGAAGGGAATGGCACGATGCGGGAATTGCTGGGCGGCAAAGGCGCCGGCCTGGCAGAGATGACCAACCTGGCCATCCCGGTTCCCCCCGGCTTCACCCTCACTACCGAAATTTGCACCTATTATTACGACCACGGACAAAGCTACCCCGCCGAGCTGGACGCGCAAGTGCATACAGCCCTGGCGGAGGTCGAAACTGGGATGGGCCGCAAGTTCGGCGACCCGGCCAACCCCCTGCTCTTCTCCGTTCGTTCTGGCGCCCGCGCCTCGATGCCCGGCATGATGGACACCATCCTCAACCTGGGCCTCAACGATCAGACCGTGGCGGGTTTGGCCCAGATCACCGGCAACCCCCGCTTCGCCTGGGACAGCTACCGCCGCTTCGTGGCCATGTACGGCGATGTTGTGATGGGACTGAAGCCGGTCGACAAGAAGGAAGAGGATCCCTTCGAGCGGATCCTGGAGGAAGTGAAGGCAGAGGCTCACGCCGCCTTCGACACCGACTTGAGCGCTGAAGATCTGCAGAAGCTGGTCAAGCTGTTCAAAGCGGAGATCAAAAACAAGCTGGGCCTGGACTTCCCCGAGGATCCCTGGGAGCAGTTGTGGGGCGCTATCGGCGCTGTCTTCGGTTCCTGGATGAACGACCGGGCCATCGCCTACCGCAAGCTCTACGATATTCCCTCCAGTTGGGGCACCGCTGTCAACGTCCAGACCATGGTCTTCGGCAACCGCGGAGACACCTCCGGCACTGGCGTCGGTTTCACCCGCGATCCAGCTTTGGGCGAAAACCGCATGTATGGGGAGTTCCTGATGAACGCCCAAGGAGAGGATGTCGTCGCAGGCACCCGCACCCCTCGTCCGATCAGTGAGCTGGAGGCGGTGATGCCGGACTCCTACCGCCAGTTGGTGGAGATCCGCAACAGGCTGGAGTCCCACTTCCGCGATATGCAGGACTTCGAGTTCACCATCGAGGAAGGGAAGCTGTGGATGCTGCAGACCCGCACCGGCAAGCGACACCCCTTCGCTGCCGCCCGCATGGCGGTGGACATGGAAGCAGAAGGGCTGATCAGCGAGAAGGAGGCCGTGCTTCGGCCGGAAGCTGACGGCGTGGCTGCCTTCCTGACCCCCATTTTCGACAGCAAAGCCAAAGCGCAGGCTGTCAAAGACGGCCAGGTGCTGGCCAAAGGATTGCCGGCCGGTCCTGGAGGCGCCTCCGGACGGGTAGTCTTCAACGCTGCTGACGCCGAGGCCTGGAAAGCAAGAGGGGAGAAGGTTCTGCTGGTCCGCAAGTTCACCTCTCCTGAGGACATTCGCGGCATGGACGCCGCCCAGGGGATCCTCACCGCCCAGGGTGGAATGACCTCTCACGCCGCGCTGGTGGCCCGCCAGATGGGAAAAGTCTGCATCGTCGGATGCGGCGATCTGAACATTGATTACCAGAAGGATGAGATGGAAGTAGCCGGCAAGGTGATCAAAGAGGGGGATTGGCTCTCCATCGACGGCTTCACCGCGGAAGTGATTGCGGGCACCCTGCCAACCACCCCCAGTGAAGTGCAGCAAGTTCTGTCCGGCCAGTTGAAAGCGGAAGATTCCAAGATCTACCAGCAATTTGCCACCCTGATGAACTGGGCCGACAAGTACCGCCGCTTGGAAGTCTGGGCCAACGCCGACACTCCCAAGCAAGCCGAGATCGCCATTCAGTTGGGGGCTCAGGGGATCGGCCTCTGCCGCACCGAGCATATGTTCTTCGAGGGCGACCGCATTCATTATGTGCGCCGCATGATCCTCTCCGAGGATGAGGAGGAGCGCGCCAAAGCCCTCTCCTTCCTCTTCCCGATGCAAAAGGAGGATTTTATCGGCATCTTCAAGGCGATGAAAGGCTACCCGGTGACCATCCGCCTGCTGGATCCTCCCTTGCACGAGTTCCTCCCCTCGCGCGAAGCGCTGAAGCCGGAGGTCTTCCACGAGAAGGTCGGCCAAATCGCTGAAGAGCTGGGAGTTACCCCAGAGGTGATCGAAGAGCGCATTGAAGCGCTGCACGAAAACAACCCGATGCTCGGGCACCGCGGCTGTCGCCTTGGGGTCACTTTCCCGGCGATCTCCGAGATGCAGATCCGGGCCATCATCGAAGCCGCCTGCGAAGTGGCCAAAGAAGGGCTGCCGGTGCTGCCGGACATCATGATCCCGGTGGTCGGCACAGCGCAGGAGATGAAGTATTTCGAGGAAATGACGCGCCGTATTGCCGATGCCACCATCGCTCGAGCCGGCATCCAGTTGCATTACCTGGTGGGCACTATGATCGAGCTGCCCCGCGCTTGCGTGGTGGCCGACAGGATCGCCCAGTATGCCGAGTTCTTCAGCTTCGGCACCAATGACCTCACTCAAACCGCCTGCGGCATTTCCCGCGATGACACCAAAGGCTTCATGGGCGCCTACGTCGAGCTGGAGCTGTACCCCAGCGACCC
>JBAXQG010000089.1:0-3951 GCA_037131855.1 bacterium | reverse complement strand
CAGGTCGATCCAACGGGGACAGTTGACTGGCGGCCGGTCCTAAGAGTAGCGAATGGGGAGAAAAGGAAAGACGGGTAGAATCTCGAGGGTTGGGAAGGCTGAGAAAAGTGGGAAAATAAATCTGTCCCCTTTTTCCACAACCAGCTCCTTCATTCATGCTACACTTTGACTCGGACCATCAGTATATGGGAACTCGATTCGCCTGCGATTTTCACGTCCATTCCCGTTACACGCGCGGCGCCAGCGCGGAGATGACCCTGGACCAGATGGCTCATTTCGCCAAACTGAAGGGGCTCTCCCTCCTTGGCACCGGTGATTTTACGCATCCTGCCTGGTTCCTCGAGCTGAAGGAGATGTTGCGGCCAGCGGCAGTAGAAGGGCTCTATGAATACAAGGGAACCCTCTTTGTGCTGACTGCCGAAGTATCCAGCTTCTTCAGCCAAAAAGGGCGAGGACGGAAAATGCACAATCTCATTTTCGCTCCCAGCCTTGATGCAGCGCTTCGCATACGCCAACGCTTGCGCCGGTACGGCTCGCTCTCCCTGGACGGGGTTCCGGCCCTCTCCATCGCCTCACATGACCTGCTGAAGCTTCTGAAGGATCTATCTCCAGAGACTTTCCTGGTTCCTGCGCACATCTGGAATCCACTCAATTCGCTGTTGAGCGCCAAGGCCGGCTTCAATTCGCTGGAGGAGTGCTTCGGCGAAGACGCCGTTGAGGCGCCTATCCTGGAAACCGGCTTGGCTTCCGACCCTCCGATGGCTTGGCGCCTGAGCAACTTGCAGGGAAAAACTCTTCTTTCCGGTTCGGATGCCCGCGACCCCCGTTCTTTGGGGCGTGAAGCGACGGTCTTCAATGGCCCCCTATCCTTCGGGGAACTCCGGGACACCCTCTATCACCGAGACCCGCAGAGGTTGCAGTACACCCTGGAGTACTATCCCCAAGCCAGCAAATATTACTACAACGGCCACCGTAGTTGCCGCATCTCTCTTCCTCCGCAACAAAGCCAGTCCGGTTTGGGCGCTGAACGACCTCCTGTGGCTAGCCGGGAAAGCTCCTCCCCAGCCAATCTCTGTCCGGTCTGCGGGCGCCCTTTCTCGGTAGGCGTATTGCAACGGGTGGAAGATCTGGCCGATCGTCCTGCGCAGGAAACCCCGGCAGGGGCTATCCCTTTCATTCATCTGATGCCATTGCGGGAGATCCTCTCCCAAGTCCTGCATCTACAATCCGAGGCTTCCTTGGTGGAAAACGAGGCGTTACGGCTTGTGCAGGCTTTCGGCAATGAGTTGAACGTTCTTTTGGATGTCCCCCTCTCCTACTTGGAAAAAGCCACCAGCCCGGCTGCAGTGCAGGCCATCGCCAAAGTTCGCAGCGGTAAAGTTCGTTTGGCGCCCGGTTATGACGGGCGGTCCGGACAAATCCTTATCCCACGCGAGCAACCAGAGCAGACGCCTCGGGCGCCTGTTCAAATCAGCCTCTTCTCTTAGGGTCAGGAGATGCCTGAACTTCCCGACTTGGAGGCGATCCTGCATAACCTGATCCCAAAGGTTGAAGGCAATCGCATCGAAGCAGCGCAGGTGTTCCGCCCCAAACGGGTTTTTCCAAGCAGCGAGGCATTCATTGCCGGCCTGCTTGGGGAGAAGGTGGAGACGGTGCGGCGTCAAGGGAAGTTTATCCTCTTCCTGTTGGCCGGCGGGGCGACTTTGTCAATTCACCTGATGCTGCATGGTGAGCTGGACTGGGTTTCTTCCTCGTTGGATCCGGAGAAAGCCACTGTGGCAGCCCTCCGCTTCAGAGGGGATCAAGAGCTGCGTTTCCTGGACCGGGCTGGCTGGATGCGCTTAACCTACCTCCCTCCGGGAGGCCTCCAGGACTGCGCAGAACTGCATCTGCTGGGACCGGATCCGCTGGAAGCGGCATTCACGCCATCGTATCTAGAGCAGATGCTGCAGCGCTTCCCGGGCACGATCAAATTTGCCTTGATGGAACAACGGTTAGTCAACGGAATCGGAAATGCCTTCTCTGACGAGATCCTGTTTTGTGCGCGCCTTCACCCCACCCGCAAGAGCCGCGACCTCAATGCCCAGGAGAAAGACCTCCTGGCCAAGTGCATTGCCGACACCCTTCGTTGGGCCTCGGCCCAATCAATCCAGGGCATGGGGACAGGCATCCGCGGAGAGATCCGCTCTTACCTGCGCGTGCATGGCAAAGATGGGCAGCCGTGCCCGCGGTGTCCGGGACGGATCGTGCGTTTCGAGCTGGAGGGAAGGGGAACGTACTTCTGCCCTCGTTGCCAGCATTAGCCAGGAAGTAACTTGCTGCCGCAGGCTGGTGACTTGCTGCCGCAGGCTGGTAACTTGCTGCTGCAGGCTGGGATGTCGTCCCTGTCCTCGATACTGCCGGCGCTCCTCCTTGAAGGCGCCGCACAAGAAGGGTTGGCCGTAGCCTGGGTTCCGATTCAAGCGGCATTTGAGGGAAAGGGCTGGCAGGATAATTGGTTTGATCCCCGACAACAGTTTCCCTGGGCTCGCACTATAGTTTCTTTTGCCCTCCCCTACCCGGCTCCCGCAGTGCCGCCTGGCTTGCTGGAGGGAAGGATCGCTGCCTTCGCTGCTTTTGATTGGTACGGCGCATTGAAGGAAGGGTTGCGCCGCATCGCCAAGGCTTTGCGCGAACAACTCCCGGGCCTGCGGGTGAAGGTTTTGGTGGAGGGACCCCTGCAAGAGAAAGGATGGGCATGGCGAAGCGGGCTAGGATGGCGCGGGAGGAACACACTCCTCTTTCACCCAACCTGGGGATCGCGTTTGCTCCTCGGCGAGCTTCTTGTAAGTGAAGAACTGGAGGCCAGTGCGCCTTCTTGGGTAAACCATTCGCCAAGCGAAAGAAGAAGCGCCCAAGAAGGCTTTGCCGGTAATCCAGCCGGCGAGTGCGGTGATTGCCGGCTCTGTCTTGAAGCCTGCCCCACCGGGGCCCTGGAGGAGAACGAGAGGAATTCGATCCGCCCCAGCGCCCCCTTCTTTCATCTTCACATCGAACGATGCCTGGATACCCTCACCCTGCATCATCCCGGCTCCCTCCCCGACTGGGCGCGGTCAGTGCTGGGGCAAAGGCTGGTCGGTTGCGATCTCTGCCAGGAAGTATGCCCCTTCAACAAGGTAGCTCCCCGTGCGCCATTTTGCAGCTCGAATCCACCGCCCGGTCCCGGTTGGAAACTCTCCATTCCCTCCTCCCTGGCCCTGGAAGAGCCCCGTTTCCGTTCTGTCTTCACCGGCCACGCCTTGGGCCGTCTCCCTTTTGCGCGCTTCCTGCGCAACTGTCTTGCGGCGGCTGGAAACAGCGATGGAGCGGCTATCGCGGAAAGTGTCCGTCCCTTCTTGTGCCACCCCGATCCGATCCTTGCCGAACAGGCTTCCTGGTCATTGGCGCGATTGACGGGCCAATGAGGCTTTCCAGAAAGCAGGGGTCAGTCGATCAAGACGAGACCATAGCTGTTCTCGCCGCAGGAGTGATCGACGAGGACCTCGATCGGATAGCCGTTGCCGCGCGCTGTGGCGAAAACATCGATGCCACAGGCTTCCATGGCGGGCCGGGTTTCCTTGGGGTGCAGGCATCTCGCAGGACTGCATTTTTCGCAGAGGTCGCAAGGCCCGGCGCCTAGCCCGAGAGCTTTGTAATAACCAGCCAAAAAGAATTCCCGTTCCAGCGCGGTGACGACCTTGGTGGGAAGCTCATCACTTGCGCAGCGGATGAGCAAAGCGCGATGGTAGCAACGAAGAATCTCCTGGGTTTCATGGGGAGCAGGCGTATTGGGCGGACAACAATGGCTTCTGTTGTACCCTGCGCATCCGAACTGGCACTTGAACCGCACCCAGGGCGCCGTGACCACGCTGGCGGCCAGGATCAACTTCGCTTCCACAGCGCCAAGCTGGCAGGCTCTCGCGATAAACTTCT
>JBAXQG010000088.1:0-4034 GCA_037131855.1 bacterium | reverse complement strand
CTGTCGAAACCCGGCAACTGGCTGATGGCCATGAAAGCTGCCAGATCGAGCGGCCCAGGAACAGGATAGGTCTCGGCGGCTCCGATGGAAAATCGGCTTTGGAGGTACTCCAAGGCAATACTGGAACAAGTATCCAGTATTTCCAGCCGGACCGGCGAGCTGCCGGTGCGCTCAACCAGCAAGTCCTCCATTTCTTGGAGCAGGTCCGCCACAGGATCCTCGTTCAACTCCATGTCAGCGTTGCGGGTGATGCGAAATGGAACGGATTCCAACACCTCCTCGCCAGGGAAAAGCCGGTGCAAATAAGAAGTCACCACTTCTTCCACCAAGATGTAGGCATGTCCATCGGACGATGGAACGGTGACGAAACGAGGGATGCTGCGCGGGATGGTTAAGATGACCGAACGCTCTTCGACCGATTTTGGTTGGAGACGGAGGTAGAGGTGAAGGGCCAAAGAGGGAAGGGTCGGGAATTCCGATTCCGCATCAATGGCTACTGGCGTCAAGAGCGGTAAAAGTTCTAGTTCGAAGAAGCGGGATAAGAAACGGGACTGTTCAGGCGACAACAGCGAGCTCCGCAGGCGCGCCAGACCTTCTGCCGCGAGAAGAGCCTCGATCGCCAGAAAGGCGGCGTACTGCTCTCGAACCATCTGCTGGGCGCTCGCTCGAACCTTTGCCAACTGTTCCACCACGCTGCAGCCGGTCGGATCAAGTCCTGTGTAGCCACGCTGCGCCAACAATTGGAGCCCTCCTACGCGAACCATGAAAAACTCATCCAAGTTGTTGGCAGTGATCGCCAGGAACTTCAACCGCTCCAGCAAAGGAACGGAAGAATTCTTGGCTTCTTCCAAGACGCGCTGGTTAAACTCCAACCAGCTCAACTCCCGGTTGAGGAAGCGTTGTTTGCCCCTTACTCCTGCAGCAACCTTGGTCTTCCGCTTGGCGCCGGAGGGAATCGCCAGTTTTGTCCTCCCACGAGGCGGGGATTTCGATTTGCTCTTGGCTGCGGGCTTGGCTCGCGCCTTGCCCCTTCGTTTCACGCGAGGGTTGAGCCCTTCGCTTCGCTCGAGGGCAGACTTAGGCCTAGCCTTGGGTTTCGCCTTCTTGGGGACAGCTTTCAAATCTGTCCCCGCAGCCGCGTTGGCGGCCGGCAGCGCAATAGCCTGTGGCAACTTGACCTTGGTCTTTCTGGTTGCCGTCGACTTCCCCTTGGCCATCGCTTTAAGGCGCGCTGCTCCGGAGGCCCCGGCCTTGGCGCAAGATCACGGGCAAGCCATAGACTTCCTCGAAAAGCGAACCTTTCTGCTGCAGCGCGAAGCGTTCCAGCGAAAGATCCTCCAAACCCCAGATGGTGATCGCCAGTTGCCCTCCCTCACGGCTGCAGCGAATTTGCTGCACCTGCTGAAGGTGGTTTCGGTCCAGGGCGTCGGCTACTCGCAGGATGGCCGCCATCTTGCTAATGACCATCCGGCGTTCCCGGTCCAATTCTGCATACTCGGGGTGAGCCATGCTGGGAGCTCCCCGCCGGTGATAACGGGAGACCAGAGCCACGCAGCGCATATCTGCTTGAGACAGCCCGAAAAGGTCGCTGTTGGAGAGCAAGTAGTAGGAATGCTTGTGGTGGCTTCGATTGCTGATCACCAGGCCGATATCGTGCAAGATAGCGGCAACTTGCAACAACAGCGCATCGTGATTCCCCAGCAAATGTTCCGGTTGCAGCTCCTGGAATAGCGAAAGGCACAAGGAGGCTACATGCGAGCCGTGCCGCCCATTGAAATGGAAACGTTCCCCCAATGTCTGCGCCGAGCGCAAGACCTGCTGTCCGAGCTCTTCACTCCACAGAGTAGGAAAGGCCATCTCCCGCAGCAAGCCGTCTCGCAAGCTAACCTGAGGAACCCAGACTTCCTGGACGGCGAAGGCCTTGCCCAGTTGAAGGTAGGCCAAAAGACCGGGCGCCACCGTCTCAGCTTCCGGGTAGGTAATGTGAAAGCGAGCTACAAGTTCGTCGATCGGCACCGCCAGAATCTCTTGGGTGAATTGGCTGAATGCTTTGAAAGAGAGAACCCCAAGCGGTTTTTCTTCCCAAGAGGGGAGGATCTGTGAGGCGGCCAGCTTGGTGACTCCGGCCATGGCGATCAGAATCGGCGCCTTCGGGATGGGGCAAGTGCTGTGGATCTGATCTACGGCGTGTTGGACCTCTTGTTCGAGGACTTGGATGGTCCGGCTGGCCGGCGGCCCATAATCCTCCAAGATTTCCCGCAGACGAAGGCTCCCCAAGGCGTAGGTCTCCGAAAAAGTGACCTGCCCTCCCTGGAAAAGCAGCACTTGCGTGCTCCCTCCCCCCACTTCCACCAGCAAAGCATCGCTCTTCCCCCACGATTTGCTCTCTACCAAAGCGGGGCGAACCGCCATATAAAGGAGCCGGTTGACTTCCGATTGATCCAAAAGGGTGACATTGATCTGGGTGGCGATGTAGATGCGGTTGAGCACCGTGTCTCGATTTTCCGCCTCCCGCAGCGAACTGGTAGCAATAGCCTTCACCTGGCTCTCCTGGCGAATGCCATATTCCCGCATGAGGGTGCGAAAGCCCTTCAGAATGCGAACGCACTCCTCCACCGTCTCCGGCTGGATCCGTCCGCGCAGGAAAGTGTCGCGCCCCAGGTTGATCGGCTGTTTGGCCGATTCCAAGATGCGCTGACGATCCCCTTCCAACTCGGCGATGGTCAAGCGGATTCCGGTGGCGCCGATGTCGATCGCCGCCACCACTTTTCTCTCTGGAAGAGTCTGCTCCATGTCTATTCCCCCTAATCAATGGGGACAGATTTCAAATCTGTCCCCATTGTTGCTCGCAGAATAATCCGGGACATAATACTATTTTTTCTCAAAATTGCATTATGCCCCAATTATTCTAGCCTTCCCGGTTTTTTGCCGATCCGCGGCAAGGGCGGCAGCCCCCAGCGCCGTGGCCTGGTCGCCCAAGGCAGCCCGTTCGATCCGCAGAGATTGCGTGAACGCAGCCATCGCCCGGCTTTTCACAATCGGCGTGATCTCCTCTAGGAAAAGGTCCGGCATCGCTTCCACCAACCCTCCGCCCAAGATCAGTAGATCCGGCGCCAGCAGGTTGACGACGCCGGCCAGAGCCAACCCGACCGTGCGTCCCGCTTGTCGAACGATCTCCTCGATGGCCGTATCGCCAGCCCGCACCGCTGCAGCCAGATCACCACTGCGAATGGAGGCTACGTCCGTGCCGCAGCGCTCCCGCAGATGGGGCGCCTGGCCTCGTTGGGCGGCTACCGCTGCGTCCCCGGCGATGGCCAGCCGCCCGGCCACTGCTTCCAGGCAGCCACGCTGCCCGCAACCGCACAATGGCCCATCCACCTTTACCGGCAAATGTCCAATCTCCATGCAGGAAGTGCGCCGGCCGCGAAGAACTTGCCCCTCGTAGACGCAACCGCCGCCGATTCCGGTGCCCAGGAAGACTCCCACCACGCAGCGCGCCTCTTGCCCTGCGCCAAAACGGAACTCCCCGTAGGTCCCGGCATCGACATCATTGGTGATCACCACCGGACATTGGAAAACCCGCTCCAATGTCTCGCGGAGGGGGATCTCCCGCCACCCCAGGTTAGGAGCTTCCAAAAGAACGCCTCGGTCCAGATCGAGCGGCCCGGCGCAGCCTATTCCGATCCCGGCCAGCCCAGCCGACGTTCCACCGCCCTTTTCCAGGACATCTTGCACGATCTTTCCCACCCGAGCCAGGAACGCATCCGGCCCTTCAACCCCCTTGGTCTTCTTCCGCTCCGCGGCCAATACGCGAAAATCTGCGTCCAACGAGAGGGCCATGATCTTCGTCCCTCCCAGATCGATCCCAACCCAGTGCCTTCGCTCCGATTGCTCCAGTGCCATTTTCCTGCTCTCCGCGCGATTCGTCAGTTGCCTGACCTCAGTATACCTGTTGAGGGCAGCAAGAGATAGGCTCCGATCCCAATCTCTAGGCGATAGTCAGTGGGGAGAATTAATTTCTGCTTGCATTTTTT
>JBAXQG010000087.1:0-4059 GCA_037131855.1 bacterium | reverse complement strand
ATCGCCAAAGAAGTGGACCTCGAGGATGCTTTCGAGAACCTCGGCGCCCAGTTGGTAAAAGAAGTCGCCACCAAGACCCAGGATAACGCCGGCGACGGCACCACCACTGCCACCGTCTTTGCCCAGGCGATGATCCGCGACGGCCTGAAGAATGTTGTCGCCGGAGCCAATCCCCTCGCACTGAAACGCGGCATGGACGCCGCTTTGATCAAAGCCGTGGAAGAGATGAAGAAGCTCTCCAAGCCGGTCGAGGACAAGCAGTCGGTCGCCCAAGTGGCTTCCATCTCCTCCAAAGACGACAAGATCGGCCAAGTGATCGCTGACGCCATGGAGAAGGTCGGCAAGGATGGCGTGATCACTGTAGAAGAAGCCCAGAGCCTGGAGATTACCCTGGACTTCGTGGAAGGCATGCAGTTCGACCGCGGCTACGTTTCCCCTTACTTCGTCACCGATGCCGAGCGCATGCAAGTTGAGCTGGACGAGCCGTTGCTCTTCATCACCGATAAGAAGATCTCTGCCGTTGCTGACTTCCTCCCTGTTTTGGAAAAACTCTCTGCCAAGGGACGCCCCTTCGTCATCATCGCCGATGATCTGGAAGGCGAAGCCATGGCTACTCTGGTGCTGAACAAGATGCGCGGCATCCTGCGCTGCGTGGCCGTCAAGGCGCCAGGCTTCGGCGACCGCCGCAAAGCCATGCTTCAGGACATCGCCATCCTCACCGGTGGAACGGTCATCTCCGAGGAACTGGGGCTGAAGTTCGAAAATGTCACTATCGACATGCTCGGCGAAGCCCGCCAGGTGAAGGTGGACAAGGACAACACCACCATCGTTGGTGGCAAGGGCGAGCCTGAGGAGATCAAGAAGCGCATCTCCCAGATCCGGCGCCAGATCGAGGACACCGATAGCGAGTACGACCGTGAGAAGCTGCAAGAGCGCTTGGCCAAGCTGGCCGGCGGCGTAGCGGTGATCAAGGTCGGCGCAGCTACCGAGACCGAGATGAAAGAACGCAAGAACCGCATCGAGGATGCCGTTTCCGCGACCAAAGCGGCCGTAGAAGAAGGCGTTGTGGCTGGCGGCGGCTGCGTCCTGATCAACATCCTGCCCAAGATGGCCGAGCTGAAGCTGGAAGGCGATGAGCTGACCGGGGCCAACATCCTCAAGCGCGCCTTGGAAGAACCCCTCAAGCTGATTGCTGCCAACGCCGGGATGGAAGGCGCTGTGATCGTTGAGAAGGTCAAGGAACTTCCCATCAACATCGGCTTCAATGCACTGACCATGGTCTACGAAGACATGTTCAAGGCCGGCATTGTGGATCCGCTCAAGGTAACTCGTTCTGCCCTGCAGAACGCCGAATCGATCGCTTCCATGATCCTCACCACCTCGGCAGCCATTACCGAGAAGCCGGAGAAAAGCCCGGCCATGCCTCCCATGCCTCAAGGCGGCGACTACTAGAAACAGCGCAACACACTGAATAAGGCGAAGGCCCGGGTTTCCGCCCGGGCCTTCATTTTTCCAAAGGATGATTCCTTGCTACGGTCCGCGGATCACCAGGGTGGCTGGGTCAATTTCCCAGGTTGGGTCGTTAAGGTTGTGAAAATACCATTTTCCAGTCGTGACGTTCATCCAAAGATTCCAATTCAATTTGCTATTGAGGACGAGAGACGCTCCGCCGAGGCCTTTCATGGCGAAGGTCCAGCCAGCGGATGGCCGGAAAGTCACCCAGTTTCCGCCCAGTGAATAGACTACGCCGTTGATTGGGTTCGCCCAATCGCCGGGGACCAGGCCGAGGTCGGTGAAGCGGCTGTCCTTCCAGGTGCTGACAGGATTTCCAGTGCGCCGGATATAATCGGCCAGGCGCTGGATCATCCCACTGCTGATGTCGCTGAAAGTGTCGCCCAGGGGAGTCAGAGCGCCTCCTTCAGCAATTCCTCCGGGGGTGGCAGTGAGAGTAGTAGGAGCGCGGTCTTTAGCCTGTACCCGCACCCGGTAGGCGCTGCCAGCCGGATTGCCCCCATCGTAACTGAGCGAACCGGTTTTGAGGTTCTCCAGAACAGCTTGCCATCCATTGGCATCGAAAGCGCCTTGCGGCCCTCCGCTTGTCCCGGTGGAAGTCAAAGGAGAGCCACCGGCAGGGTCCAGACTGGATGGGTAAGTCCCCCCGCTGGTGGCGCGGTAGGTCTCCAACGCCACTCGCAAAGAACCCAGCGAGGACTTTGCAGCGGCCACCTGGGCGCGATCTTGCTGGCCAAGCAACTGGGGAATAGCAATCCCGGCCAGGATGCCGATAATCGCGATCACAACGATCAGCTCAACCAAGGTGAATCCCCGTTGTGCGCTTTGACGATGAGTCGAACGCGGGTTGGAAGGGGCGAGTAAAGGGTGCATATTTTTATTATACAAGGTATCACAGAGTTCGGGCCGCTTTGCCCTTCGCCGTTTCAGGCTGCACAATAGCGGAAATGAGAGCCAAGGAGATGAGAAGATGACAGATGTAAAACTCTATGCCGAGCGACTTGGCCGGCTGCAGAAAAGCTTGCGTCAGGAAAGAGTGCAAGCCCAGTTGGTGGCTTCGCCAGCCAATATGGCCTATCTGCTGGGCCAACGACCGATGGCCTTGGAGCGTTTGTTTCTGCTCGTGGTTCCCATCTTGGGGAGGCCACTCTTGATCGTTCCCCAGATGCATGCCAGCGAGTTTACCCACCTCCAGGGATTGCTGACGATGGATCCATGGAAGGATGGAGAAGATCCCTGTCGATTTACCATCGAGGTGCTCCTTGGGGGCGGGCTTCAAACCTGCCCCTACGAGATATCCAGTGGCTTGCCAGTGCAATGCGACAAAGGAGTGCCTGCTGTCCTTGCTCTGGCTCTTCGCGATCGCTTCCCTTCGTGGCTGCTGCGAGTGGCTGAGGATTCTCTCGCCAAGGCGCGCATGCTCAAAGAGCCGGCCGAAGTCAGCAGGCTGCTGGCAGCCGGTGGGGCAGCTGACCGGGCAATGGAGAAGGCCATCCTGGCACTACGCCCGGGGATCAGCGAGTTGGAGGTTGCCGGCGTTGTCATTTCCTCGCTTTTAGGTGACGGAGCGGAACCGGACCCACCCTTGCCAATCGTCGCCTCAGGTTCTAACGGCGCATTCCCTCATCACAACACCGGCTCACGCAAATTGGAAAACGGCGACGCGATCGTGCTGGACTTCGGCGGACGATGCCAGGGGTACTTCTCAGATATGACTCGCACCGCCTTCCTGGGTGAGCCCCCCGAAGAGTTCCGGAATATCTACCGCACCGTAGCCGAAGCCAAAGAGAAAGCTACTTCAGCCATCCGCCCCGGGGTGCGCATCGGCGAGCTGGACCGCATCGCCCGCGCCCATATCGAGGCTGCCGGGTACGGCCCTTTTTTTATCCATCGCCTGGGACACGGTCTCGGCCTGGAGGTGCATGAGGAGCCCTACATCCACGCTGGCAATGACCAGCGGTTGGAGGAGGGGATGTGCTTCAGCGTGGAGCCGGGCATCTATTTGCCGGGCCGCTTCGGGGTGCGCCTGGAGGACTGCGTGGTAGTGGAACAGGACGGGCCGCGCAGCCTGACCGCCTACCCCCTCGATTTGATATGCAGGTAGATGCATGGCATGCCATGCATCTGTGGTCATCCCAGCAGCCAGCTCTCCTGTCACTCCCCGCTTTCGTAGGGGGCAGCGAGGGACAATCTCGAGGAAACCAAGGCATGCTAAGATGAAGGTTAGAATCTTCCAAGGAAAGGTTGCGTAACAATGATTGATGCTGTGAAGTGGGTTCTCGTTCTGCTGGCCGTTGCGGTCGGGCTATGGTTAAGTTTGAAACGGGGGTCGCGCAAGGACGCCCGCGGTTATGAAATCTCCACCTGGTCGGTGCGACCTACGGGAGTGGTGATCGGAATTGTGCTGGTTGTGATTGTGGCTGTGCTGGTCAGTGCCATCGGCATCGTCCCGGCCGGCTACCGGGGGGTCGTGCTGCGGTTCGGCGCGGTCAGCGATCGAATCTTGGGCGAGGGCATCTACCTGGTCACTCCCTTCGTCGACACCGT